>NZ_JAUBUC010000044.1:0-56148 GCF_036705285.1 Microcoleus sp. B4-C1
GCCCGTCCGTTTTGGACGGGCGTCCCGCCCATCCCACAATAACAATTAAAATTGTAAGTTATTTAATTCGCGATCCTTAGCACTACCCCAACAAATTTATCTGAATCATTTAGGATTGCTATATGTGTTGTTAGTGTTTTATAAGTTTATTGACGCGGTAAATCCCCTGCTGAAGCTCGGCTTTTTAGTTACGGGGACTTTGTTAGGTTGTTGGGCGATTATTTACCTGTTGCAGAAAGTTTTGCCCAAAAATTACAGCCAGTACATTTTGGGAATTTAATCAAATTTTTTGTTTCAGCGGATGTCTTCATAAAACTGCTTGAGATACCGGGGAGAAACGCCAAAACCCCACAAAAGACCAATCGCAAGATAGATGGCAATAGCTTTAAATTCGCCCCAACTCGCAACTCGTCGATCGCTACTTTCCACTACCCGATTGACTAACTTAAGTCTCCCGCGTCGCACTAACTTCAAACACAAATCCGCTTCCTCCATAATTGGCAGCGCAGCATCGAAACCCTCGCATTCCCAAAAATCGGTACGGCGACAAAAAATAACTTGGTCGCCAAACAGCAGGCGCAATCCTTGGAAAAATAAATGAGGTCGAAATAACAGCGGCGCGTAATAAGTTTTGAGGTAATTGTGGAGGGAAAAACCCCATTTTGTTTGCTGCGAACCAGCCATCAGGGAGATAAACCCGCCACCGGAAATTTCGGCATCGGACAATGTTTTCTGGATGACTGCTACAATGTCGTCGGGAACTAAAGTATCGGCGTGCAGAAAGCACAGAATTTCACCGGTGGCGACTTGAGCACCTAAGTTCATTTGCAGGGAACGTCCGGCTATACTGCTAGAAATAACGCGGATGCCGGCGGAAAGTGCGATCGCCGTTGTGTCGTCTTGACTGCCGCCGTCTACCACCAACACTTCCCAAGCGGGAGGATTAAGGATGCTGAGTTGGCAGAGGGTGCGTTCCAGACAAGTCGCTTCGTTGAGGGCTGGGATGATAATAGAAACGCGATCCATCTGGTTGAAATTTATGCCAAAGCTATTATAATAAAAAACTGTGGCGATTCACAACCAACGATAAAATAGAACTTACGCGCGCGGATTCAGAAACCTGGTGTCGGCCTGCGAACTCGTCAATCGATTTTCGATTTTCGATTTTAGATTTTCGATTGACTTGCGCGAGATAAATGCGGGGGCTTGAGGATTTTCTATTTTCGATTGTGGATTGATTCCACGGGTAAATCACGTGGCGGGTACCACCTTTGAAATTCTTGGTCACGAAACATCCGATTTTCTACAGAAATTGGTTTTTTTGGCGTCAGTCCTATAAAATCACGCAAAAGTGCAATCGCCATCTATATTTTCCACTAATCAGGAATGAAAAAATCGTGCAGAAAACAGAAGTAAAAAATGATTTAGAATTTTACGACGAAAATGCTGATAATTGGTGGGACGAAAAATCTAAAATCTATGCTCTTTACCACCTAAATAAACCCAGATTTGAGTTTTTTGACAGACTCGCGACTAATTGGCAAGGGCTGAAAACCTTAGATGTCGGGTGCGGGGGCGGCTTTTCTTGCGAGTTTATGGCCGAGAGAGGTGCTATTGTTTCTGGAATAGATCGATCGGAGAAATGTATTGTAGCCGCTCAAAATCACGCAGTTACCAGCGGTTTTGAGATTGACTACAGGCAAGGTTTTGCCGAAAATATGCCCTACGATGACAATACCTTTGATGTGGTAATTTGCGTGGATGTTTTAGAACACGTTGCTGATTACAAACAAGTTGTGTCTGAGGTTCACAGAATTCTGAAGCCTGGAGGATTGTTCTTTTTTGATACCATCAATCGAACTTTTTCCTCGCAAGTGGTGATGATTGGCCTGATGGAAAATATTTTGCAAGAAATTAGGCGGGGGGTTCACGATTGGGAAAAGTTTATTACCCCGGAGGAACTGTCTGCGGTAATGCGAGATACGGGTTTTGGGAATATTGAAATTAAAGGTTTTGATATGTTTGGAGAAATGGGTTCTGTTTTAGCCCAGATGCACGGTTTTTGGGGGAATTTTACACGCGGAAAGCAGTTGTTTCCTTCCGGGGCAGTTTTCAAACAAGCGGCTCAACTTTTAACAGTTAATTTCGCTAACTATATTGATTACAAAAAGTCTGGGTTGTTTAAAATCCAAATCAATGAGGATACGTCGATTATGTATGTTGGCGTTGGGGCGAAGAATTAGTCAGTTAATTGTTGACTGTTGTCATTAGGGGCGGGTTTTAGACTGGTTTTTGCGATCGACAAATCCGGCTATAACCCGCCTCTATTGCATTTTTTAGGGTACGCACGCAGCGGTACACCTTATCCTGTTGAGTGCAATACACATATTCCGTGGGGACACGGCACGACGCCGTATCCTTACTGTATTGCGGGCAATTGAGAATTGCTATATTGGCGATCGCACTACAAACCTAATTTTAAGAACTAACTGCAAATAATTACCAACTATTTTTTAAGTTAAGCGCTTACGCCGTGCTGTCTGAGCGTCCCAAAATACCGCCCAGTCTTAGTTTGGGGCTGCTCGCGTTGAGCGGACACCTGGCTTTACAGCATTATGTAACAAATCTTAATGTTTTACTCTTGACAATTTCTATAAATTGCATGGTAGCTTATTGAATATTAATTGCAATAAGTGCCGGAAGTTAACAGTACCTGGAGGTCAATCACCGTGACAGCAGCAATAGTTTCCGCATCCGCCGATCGAATCAGCGACGGACAACCCGCCGACAGCCAAAAACTGATGAGTTTGGGTAAAAATTCCGAAATACCTGACCTCGATAACTCCAAAGATGTAACCCTCGCCGTCTTAGAAGGAGGGGGAACTCTCACGGTGTGCGATCGAACAGTCACTTTAAAACCCGGAGTATTTGTGTTTGTACCCGCAGGCATCCCGCGCAGTCTAAAAGTACAAACGACGCTGAATCTGTTACTAATTGACTGCGAAGCAGACCCAGATATGAGCGAGTCAGCTTGGTTGATGAATTTTCAAATTTAACCCAATGAAAAAACAGTGTCCTTGCTGTCTTGACTCCCTGATTTCTCAGGTTTGCCACAATCGCGTCTACTGTTTTTGCATGAATTGCAGGCAGGAAATGCCAAATCCTGACTCAAAAAAAAGAAATCTCAAACCCTGTCAACTTCTACCTTCGGAGTAACAATGTCGAAATCAATTGGTCTTTTCTACGGAACTACAACTGGCAAAACTGAGTCTGTGGCTGAAATGATTCGGGATGAATTTGGTGGCGATATCGTGACTTTGCACGAGATAGGCAGCATTGAAAATGATGATTTTGCTGAATACGAATGTCTGATTATCGCTTGTCCGACTTGGAATATCGGCGAACTGCAAAGCGACTGGGAAGGCTTTTTCCCAGAACTTGATGATATTGATTTTAGCGGCAAAAAGGTGGCTTATTTGGGAACTGGCGACCAAGAGGGCTACCCGGATAATTTTATGGATGCAATGGGGGTTTTGGCTGAGAAAATCACGGAACAGGGCGGCGAAACTGTTGGTTATTGGCCGGTAGACGGCTATGATTTTAATGAATCTAAAGCGGTAGTTAATGGCAAATTTTTGGGTCTTGCGATCGATGAAGACAACCAATCCGATCTGACGGAAGCACGGGTAAAATCTTGGGTATCTCAACTCAAGACAGAATTTGGGATCTAGGATTAATGGTGGGCAGGTTTTGCAATTACTCGTTACCAGGATCTGCCTCCAATTTTACTCCGCGATGCAAAGCCTTTGGAGATCGGTTCCCAAGAAGAGTCTGGGAACCAGTTAAAATTATTAATAGCTCCATTTTCTAACTTAAAAGTGATGAGATATACTTCAGATGATGTGCTATGGCTAAGTGCCAGTCCGAGTTTGCAATTATTCGATATTTCTCTCATTAACTACTTAAATCAGTCAGTACCAATACAAATATGGGAATACGAACAAACGGAAGATGAAGCTTGCTCTTTAGATGTCGCCGTTGATCTACTACATCACTATTTGAAAGCGCGGAATAGCCCAATTCATCTAATCGGTCACAGTACCAGCGGACTAATTGGTTTAATGTATGCCCGCCGCTATCCTCACAAAGTCAGCTCTTTGGGACTTTTAGCTGTCGGCTTGCCATCTGCTATTAATTGGCAAGCTCATTACTATACACATCTTTCAGCTTTTTCCTGGAGCCGCAAACAAATTTTAACTCAAATGGTTGGCGATATGTTGGGAGAACAAAATCAGTATATTAATCAAAAATTTGTATCATATTTTGAAGAAGATTTAGCACTTTCGCCTTCGCCTCACTCGTTATTTAGTACGACTAATTTATCCGATGGGGGTGTAGAAGTACCTTTGTTGTTATGCAGTAGCAAGACGGACTTTGTAGTATCTCCTATTGTCATGCGCCCCTGGCTTAAGTTTCTGAAAAAGGGCGATCGACTTTGGGAATGTAAAGATGGTAGACATTTTTTTCATCACTTCTATCCAGAACAAGTTGGGGAAGAAATACTAAACTTTTGGCTATCTCTACACAGCCGCCAACCGATTTTAGATTTGAGGTTCTAGATTCGCGCCACTATTGAGATAAATAACTAACAAGTTTTGGGGTGCTAAAAGCAGTCTCCTCGCCAGCCTGCCAAAATTTACTACAGATTCAACTCTTTATATATCAAGACTTTGCAGCAGTAGCAGCTCCCTGTAATGAAAATTTACGGTTAATGTATTATGATATATTAATGAGTCTTATTCTTAATAATTATGAAAAATATAAGGAGTGCGATCGAGGGCGACAACAGCTCAATCAAGAGCCCGCCGTACTTTCGAGTACCGCTGAGCCTCAAAATTATCGTGCCGTTTCTAAGCGTATCCGTCACTCTATTGTTATTAGTCATACACACAGTCAAAATCGGATTTGCCAACACTCTCGAAAAAGGAGTGCGCGATCAAGTTGAAAACCAAGCATTGTTAGCCGTGCGAGACTTCAAAAGTCGATCGACTCAATTGACAATGCAAGCCAAACTACTATCAGAAGAAGCCGAACTTATTCGCGCTATAGAAAAGAAAAACACAGACATCTTGCGTCAAGATATATTATCTCTAAAAACCACATTTAAACTAGATTTAGTCAAAGTAGTAAACGGGCGGGGCGAAATGGTAGCAGAGTTGCGAGAAGATTCGCTCATACATAAGAAGTTAATCAATAGCGCAGCGATAAATTCAGCACTTAAAGGCTTAGAAAAGTCAAATTTTGTCAGCATTGATGGCAAACCGCAAGCATTGCTAGTAGGATTTGCACCGATTAGAAGCAAGAATAGGATAATTGGTGCTGTACTCGTAGGTGACTTAGTGACAGACGAACAATTGCATAAAATCAACATTGACACTAAGAGTAAAAACTACTTCGCAATCTTTAAATCAGGAGAATTAATTGCTACTGATTTTCCCCAAATTCGCTCTAAATCTTGGAAAAAACCTACACCACAGACATCGACTACTAAAATAGATATTGAGCGCCTGTCTTACATAATGAAAACGGTAGAAATCTCCGAAATAGGCGATAGCATAGCTCTAGGTGTGTTTAGCCCAATGGCGACAGTGCAGCAAACGCAATTAACTTTATCTCAACGGCTAGATAGTTTCTTTTGGGCAGGGGTAATTCTAGCCACGATTGTTGGTGCTGTAGTTAGCCGAATCATCGGAAAACCAATTCTAGATTTAACTCAAAATGTGAATTGGATGGCAAGCAATGAATACTTTTCTGGTAGAGTACCCATTCCTTCCTCTGATGAGGTAGGTCAACTTGCGGAAGCTTTCAACTGTATGATAGAACAAGTAGAAAATCGCGATCGTACACTCAACCTACAATTGCACCAACTGCAACAAACGCTTCACGATTTAAAAAATGCCCAATCTCAACTAATTCAAGCCGAAAAAATGTCCAGTTTGGGGTTGATGATGGCTGGTATTGCTCACGAAATTAACAACCCAGTTAACTTTATTTATGGCAACCTTTCTCACGCTAACCAATATACTCAAGACTTGCTCAAGCTTGTAGGACTTTACCAGCAGGAATTTCCGAATGCAAGCGCGCCGATTCAAGACTGCATCGAGGAAATTGAACTCGACTTTTTATCAGAAGATTTGTCGAAGTTACTATCTTCGATGAAAATGGGTACTGAGCGAATTCAGCAAATTGTTTTGTCCCTGCGAAACTTCTCTAGGTTAGATGAAGCTGAAATGAAACCAGTCGATATCCATGAAGGAATTGACAGCACTCTATTAATTTTAAATAGCAAAATCAAAACAGCGATTAAAGTAATTAAAAATTATGGGAAATTGCCCTTGGTAGAGTGCTATCCGTCGCAGTTAAACCAGGTATTCATGAATATCATAGCCAATGCTGCTGATGCACTGTTGAGCAATCCAAATATGCGAAACAATGAGATTGAAATCCTCACAGAAATAGCAGGAGTAAATCAAGTGGTGGTGAAGATTAGAGATAACGGTAATGGGATTGACCCGGATGCAATTAATAGGCTATTTGACCCATTTTTTACCACTAAACCTGTGGGTAAAGGAACTGGTTTAGGGCTGTCAATTTCCTACCAGATAATCGAGAAGCATCAAGGGAAAATAGAAGTGAATTCGGAAATAGGGCAGGGAGCAGAGTTTGTGATTTATTTGCCGATTAAAGCCCGCACCCAAGAAGCCGCTTGTTTGTGCCAGAGTTAAGACAGTTGCTTGAATTGAATATCAGTTAGCTATTTGATTAGAGGAGACGGCATTGCCGTATCCCTACCGCAAAATAATCATGAACTCGCGAGGAGGAAACGGCAGTGCCGTTTCCCTACCCCGATTAATTGTAGGGAAACGGCAGTGCCATTTCCTGATTTCTGAAGTCCTTACTACGAAATTAATATCACTTAATGGCAAGTTGCAGAAACTGGCTCTTTTTTAACTGGTTCCCAGGCTCTGCCTGGGAATCAATATCTAGAGGCTCTGCCTCACTATCCTAGCAGGAAAATTGGAGGCAGAGCCTCCGGAGATGCGTTACTAGGCAGAGCCTAGTAACGAGTAATACCGTGATTAATTGTAGGGAGACGGCACTGCCATCTCCTGATTTGTTAATGGCAAGTTGCAGAAACTGGCTCTTTTGCTGACACCGACTCGCCAGGATTTAGCCATACATAAATCTCCGTTGCATCGTCGGCGCAACTGCCACACCCGCCGCATTTTTTGGCTTCTGCCATTTTGCTAATTCTGCCTTTGCGAATTAGGCGATTTAACATTCCGCGCAAAGCATCACCATCCATGCGAAAGTGGATTTTTAGATCCGCGATAGAGGCTCTTTTGTTGTCAGCAATAAATTTTTGGATTTCGCTTAAAATCATGGCTTTTCTCCTTTGTTTGATTCTTAAACGTAGTTAACAGTTAACAGTCAACAGTCAACAGTCAACTAACTACTGATTGCTGCGCGTCGCTTGGGGCGTATTGCACCGATCATTTTTAATCCCGCAAGTGTCAGCGCCATAGCTATTACCAGTCTCACTACCCAAATAACAGAAGATTCTAGATGCTCTGCATATGTCGCGACTTGATAATATAGGACTGCAATCCAGTAACCTAAACCAGTAGTCCATAAGCCTGCGAATACAGTCCATCCCAAGTTAGTTTCGCGGTAAAGCGCAGCCGTTGCGGAGACGCAGGGAAAGTACAGCAATACAAAAAGCAAATAAGCAAAAGCTGCTTGATTGGAACCGAACCGCTGGGACATTTGTCCGTAGGTGCTACCAGAGATACCTTGGTCTTCTTCCGCTTGTTTTTGGTCGGTAATATTAGCAGAATTTAAGCCGAGGGGATCGAAAAGTTGACCGGGAAGTTTCGTAAGATTCTCTGGTATGCTAAAAAATGCTTGGCCGATATTTCCCCAGAAACTAAATTCTTCTTCTTTCTCCGGTTCTCCACTTGCTGCTTTTTGTTCGTCTGCTAGTTGGGTGTACAAGGAATCTAAGGTTCCAACCATTACTTCTTTGGCAAATATTCCTGTTAGCAAACCGACGGTGGCGGGCCAGTTTTCTTGGGTGATTCCCATTGGTGTAAATACAGGTGTTGCCGCGTGGCCGACTGCACTAAGAATTGAGTCTTTGCTGTTGTCTTTGCCGAAGGAACCGTCGGTGCCAACTGAGCTCATGAATCCTAGTATAACCACCATGATCACGATCGCAATTCCGGCCTTTGTGATAAAAGCTTTCAGTCTGTCCCAAGTCCGCAGTAACACTCCTTTGAGCTTGGGAATGTGGTAGGGCGGCAATTCCATAACAAAAGGCGCGGCTTCTCCTTGGAGGATGGTATTCTTGAGGATTAGTCCGGTGAGAACAGCGGCTAGAATTCCGATTAGGTAAAGTCCTAGTACCATGTTTTGACCGCCGACTTGGAAGAATGCGCCGCAAAATAGGGCGTAAACTGCTAATCTGGCACTACAAGACATGAATGGATTCATCATAATCGTCATTGTGCGATCGCGCTTATTTTCCAATGTCCGCGTCGCCATAATTCCGGGGATATTGCAGCCGAAACCGACTATCATCGGCACAAAGGATTTACCGGGAAGCCCGATAAATCGCATCAATCTGTCCATCACGAAGGCAGCCCGCGCCATGTAGCCGGAGTCTTCTAAAACAGACAAACACAAGAACATCATCCCAATTTGGGGGATAAATGTAGATGTGGTTTGAATGCCACCACCAGCACCTTTTGCGAGAAGTCCAATCAACCATCCTGGTGCGCTGATACTTTCTAAAAGTTTAGCGAAACCATCTACAAAAATTGTCCCCAAGGCTATGTCAAAAAAGTCGATAAACACTGCACCAACGTTAATCGAAATGGTGAACATTAGGTACATTACCGCTAAGAATACGGGAATGCCTAAGAAACGGTTGAGAACAATTTGGTCAATTTTGTCAGAAACGTTGGTTTTGACTTCTCTAGAACATTCGGTGACGCCTTGGGTTAGGTTGCGGATGAAGGTGTAACGGCTGTCGGCGATGATAATATCGAGGTCGTCATCGAGGGTTTCATGGACTCGGCGGCGGTGCGGAACGACGATTTTTTCGAGTTCTGTACTGGCGACTTCCGGGGCGACTTCATCCTGATATTCTAACAGCTTCAGGGCTGTCCAGCGGGCATCTACGGTGCGATTTGGGCTGTGTTTTTCGATGTGCGGGATGAGTTGGACGATCGCATCTTCGATCGCAGCCGGATAAGCGACATAGGCAGATGGTACGATCGGCTGAGACAGCGCCCGATTAATCGCATCACGCAACAGAGGTACTCCGTCATTTGAAGAAGCACTCATCGGCACTACCGTACAGCCGAGGCGTTCTGCAAGTTTATTGACCTTGATTTTGAAATCCCGTTCTTTGGCAACATCCATCATGTTCAGCGCCAAAATTGTCGGTACGCGCATCTCCAAAATTTGGGTAGTGAGATACAAATTGCGCTCTAAATTAGAAGCATCAACAATATTAATAATTACGTCAGCTTCCCCAGATAGCAAATAATCTCGCGCTACCAATTCATCGAGTCCGGTGTCTCCATCTTCCGCATCAAGAGAATAAACTCCCGGTAAGTCAACAATCGTAATTGCTAAACCATCGTGAGTGTATTTTCCCTCTTTGCGTTCGACAGTTACTCCAGGCCAATTACCTACTCGCTGGCTGGCACCAGTCAGGGCATTAAATAAGGTAGTTTTGCCACAGTTAGGATTGCCTACCAATCCAATAATTTGCTTAGCCATTATTTAACCTCTTCTACAAATAGAGTTTTAGCTTCATCTTTGCGTAAACTGAGTTTGAAACCCCGCACGAGGATTTCGATGGGATCTCCCAAAGGTGCGTAGCGGGTGATAGTAAATTCAGTTCCCGGTGTCAGCCCCATTGCCAACAATTTGCCCTTATAGGCGCGGGCTGTTTTCTCATAGCCAATGACGCGGCAGATTGCGCCGACAGCCAAATCCCCTAGTTGTGTTTTCTCGTTCATCAGTTGTTTGAATGCAGTCTAAATTGGTAAAAATTCAAGGAAATTTCAGAATCTGTGAACATCTCTCTTTTCTCTGACTCTGCGCCCTCTGCGCCCTCTGCGGTTAATAAAAAAAATCTTTTTACCAATGAAATAGGATTGCTGTAGATACAATTTTTTTATGGCAATTTTGAATTCCTACAAATAATTTTCTGTGCCATCCCTGCCCCCAAACCGATGCGGTTGTCTCCAATTGCCACGATGACGGAACCGCCAGAGGTGCTGACGATTTGAACTTCAATAGTGGGGACTAATCCCATACCAATCAGACGGCGTACCGTGCCTTCTGAACCTTTGAGTTTGACAATCTGCAGTGTCTCGCCGATGCTTGCCATTGCTAGGGGGAATGATTTACCACCCGCCACCGCAGGCTGAGTTTCGGTGCTGCCAGACTCGCTTCCAGAGACTTCTGGTGTCTCGCCGTAAAAGGTGAAACCCGCGAACTGTCTGGGGTTTGACTCTTGCTTCTGTTCGCTGTATTCTTGGTTTTGTTTCATGGTTCTTCTCACAGTTGATCGGTTTTAGCAGCAAGTTTTTTGGCGTTACTTCCTGAAAATAATTGAGATTAATTCTCAATAAATTTTACACCGCAGTGCACGCATCGCCAAACTTGGGTTGTCAGGCTACTTGTTTTCTGGGAATATTGCGGATACAGTTGTTCCCCGCGATCGGAAATTTGATGGTTTTTTTGCGATCTAGAGTTGAAATCTCTCTTAGGTTAGATGCCAATTTGCGGTTAAATTGCGTGATGGTCAAACTAACTGCTCTTAAGCATCTTATCTGAAAAATTGTTTATTAGCAACAATTCTCAAATATATTAACCAGAAACAGAATCAGCCATTGGTGGGACGGCGCGATACTAAATATCGATCGAATTTTAATGACTCGCCCCAACTCCTAAAATAGCGATCGAGCAAGCATATAGCAATCCTCGCATCATTTGTAAAAATATATAGGGGTAGTGCTACCCCTACTCCCCGTGCCTACCCCAGCCTGCATCGGGGCAACCACGGGGGGTTTGCCCCTACAAGAATTACACGAATCATTTAGGATTGCTATATATACTTAAATGTTAGGGCGGACAGAGTGGCATCGCCCCTACCGATTCACAATTTATCAAGAATTATGCCAGCAAGTTTTCTGCCAAAGTCGATCGCACAACTCACAGAATCTACCTCAATTGCCTTAGCCCAAAGCATTCAACGAGAGGCAATTACAACTCCCCTATCTTCTGGGCCAATTGCCACAACTTACGTGCGCCAAGGCAGCGGCAACACACCGATTTTGCTACTTCACGGCTTCGACAGTTCCTTGTTTGAATTCCGCCGCCTGTTGCCGCTGCTAGCTGCCGAAAATGAAACTTGGGCGGTTGATTTGTTGGGTTTTGGCTTTACAGAAAGATCGGCCGGTTTGGCATTCAGCGCGAGGGCAATTGAAAGTCACCTTTACTATTTTTGGAAAACGCTAATTTCGCAGCCTGTAATCTTAGTCGGTGCTTCAATGGGAGGTGCAGCAGCAATTGATTTCACTCTCAATTATCCCGAAGCTGTAAAACAATTAGTGTTAATAGATAGCGCCGGTTTCGCCATCAGTTCTAATAAGGGAAAGTTTTTAATTCCTCCTTTAGGATATCTGGCCACTTCATTTTTACGCAATCCCAAAATTCGCCAGCGAATTAGCGTCAATGCTTATTTCGATAAAAATTTGGCTTCTGTTGACGCTCAAACTTGTGCTGCTTTACACTTGGAAATGCCCAACTGGAATCAAGCTTTAATTGCGTTTACCAAAAGCGGCGGTTACGGTGGTTTTGGGGGAAAATTATCGCAAATTCAGCAGCAGACGCTGATTTTGTGGGGAAAACAAGACCGGATTTTGGGGACGGCGGATGCGGAAAAGTTTGCAAGGGCGATCGCAAATTCTCAACTAATTTGGATACCCGACTGCGGGCACGTTCCCCACTTAGAAAAGCCACAGATTACCGCGCAGCATATTTTAGAATTCATCACCAAAAGCGGACTCACGCAAAAAAATTAAACCTAGGGTGCGCTGCGGCGCACCTTACATATATGTTTTCGCTGGCACATTTGGTATAGTTTGAGGTCAAATAGACAGGTTTCAAACTTTCGGCAAATACTTTTGTACTATCGTCCATCCTGTGAGCAACACAGTCACAAATCCCCCAAACAAGGCCAAATTAGTGCCGATATGGAGGGGGCGCGCCCAAGGATGTTTAGGGCCAATTTGCAGCCCGCTGCCAACAGAAACCAACACCAAAGCCACAACAGCTAACCCCGCCGGTAAATGAGCCGAGTGACCCAAATTGCCGTAGTATCCTAGGGTGCCGACTACACCAATTCCCAGCAGTAAAATTACCAAAGTCGCCATCCCCGCACCAGTGGCTAAATGAAAGGGACGCAGCCATTTTGGGCGCGGTTTTTTGGTACTCCTAGCGGCAAACATCCACGTTCCAGTAACGGCCAGCAACAGGTAAGCCAACAGGGAAACACCCATTGACCAAGCCGCTATTTTCCACAACCACAAGAAAGAAGGCAGATTCATCGGTTGCATCCCTAATTAGGATTTTCCACAAAAGGTTTCTTTCCGATTTTACCTGGACTTGAAAGCAAAAATGAATTATTTTGAGATCAAGTGCGATGTGCGATCGGACTATCCACAGATTGCATCAGTCTTACCTTGAAGTCAAACCCACTTTCTCCGATACTCAGCTTAATTTACGCTCGATATTGGTGGATCACCTTTTTAGGAGCCACCTTTCCATTCTAGCTGGCTGGTTTTGCTCTCCATGAAAGGCATTTTATAAAACCCTAGTTTTTGTTCTAAGATTAACCGGAAAAAAGGCAGACCTTCAATCAAATATCTTTTCCACAACCTTCTCGGTTCACTTAACAGTCTGTACGCCCATTCTATGCCGACTTCGCTCATCCATTTTGGAGCTCTGGCTTTGCAACCAGCTTCAAAATCAATGGTTGCACCTACGGCTAAGAAAATTTTGACGTGTGTTAATTTGCTCCTGTATTTAACCAGCCACTTCTCTTGCTTTGGCGCTCCCACTCCGATAGCCAGAACTGTCGCTCCTGATTTATTGATCGCATCAATTATTGTTTCACATTCTTCCTCATTTTTTTCAAATCCAAAAGAAGGAGAAAGTGCTTCAACTACTATTTCTCTACCAATTTTTTGGTTAATTTTTTCCTGGGCTTTCCTAGCAATACCTTCAGCCGCTCCTAGCAAAAATATTTTAATCTTCTCGTTATCTTTGTGATACATATAAAATGCAGGGAACAAATCCGAACCAGAAATCTTTTCTTTGAGAGGAGTACCCAAAAACTTGGAGGCATACATCAATATTTGACTGTCGCAGACTCTGTAAGTAGATGTATTGTAAGCTTCATAGAAGTCGCGGTCATACTGCAACTTAATCAAGTGGTCTACATTTGGTGTAAATACGACACCACCTTCGCCGTCGAGTTTTTCAAACAACTCTGTGATTGACAAGTTATCTATCGAGACATTCAATAAATTAACTGTTTTCATTTATTATGCCCTTCCCGGTTTATATTAAACTACAACTCAAACTATTATAGCCCACAATACAGTTGCGTGTTGTAACTAGGCGCTTCAGTGAACATAGTCTTCTCAGTATATCCTCCTATGCCCTACCTGTCTAGTCAGGATTTTTAAAGATTATGTAAAGAATCAGCTCGTTTTAGAAAAAGTGTATAAAGCCAATTTTTAAGTTTATAAGTCGCAAGACAGTTTCAAGTAAAAAGCCATCCAGTGCTAATACTTGTTGAAGCATTGCAAATGAATGTAAAAAAAAGAGTTTATGAGATTAAGAGTTTAACCTAGTGACAAATATCTGGCAACTTCCGAACGGGATTTCATCCAAAAGTGGTAGATTTTTGAGTTTTTGGTCTCTAGGGAAGGCAATATAGTCTCCAGCTTGAAGTGAAGTGGCGATCGCATTCCTGAAAATCATCCTGATTTTTGGTGAACCAGCGAATGTCTTCTTGGTGGCGAACTGGTTTTCTTGGCCTTAAGACTTTCTGGAGCTTTTAAGACGAGACCCGATATTCCTCCAGCAATCATCGCAAAAATCGGGTTAGTCATAGCATTCAAAACACAGTCAAACACGTACATAGTTAAGGCTACTCCCAGGACGGCAGCGGGCGCTACTTTGGGATTTGACCAGGTTCTGGCGGGATACTTGAACAGGGTAAAGACGATAACAGGAAGTAACAAAGAAGAAAATAAACTAGCTAAACCGACTGCACCGTTGACGCCAAATGCAATAATCCATAAGCTGTCGGTGACCGAGATATCTTTACCCGACTCGTCGTAAACGCGGTTTCCGCCGGAATCTCCCCAGCCAAAAAGAAATCTTTGCCGCGCTTTTTCCCCCAAAATCTCTTCCATGTCAAATCTAAACTTTAGAGAGGCGGAGCGTTCTTCGCCAAATATTGGAGTGATGAAGTCCATCACGTCTTTGCTCGAAAATTGACCCGATGCAGCGACGTACAGATAAAACACTATATATCCAATTATGAATAGCAGGGGCAAAGATGTGCGAAACCACTTTGCAGAGAATAATACGAGTAAACCCATTGCAAATAAACTGTAGGCGCCAGTAGAACGGCATAGGAAAAAAGCGATAGTTAATATAATTGCTAAAGTCTTGATGTTACGACCCTGAAACTTTTTGAGCGCCCCAGTTTGCCAAAGCCAAAGTGCGATTAAGGCGGCTGTCATCATCCATAGACCCACCATCAAACCGTGCTGCATAAATACTACCGGTCTCCACCCCCCCAGGCGCCTTGCTTGACCCCAGTCCTCAAAGGCATTGACGCCGTAAATCATTAGGTGCAGAATTGGGCCCCTAACCCCTTCAATTAAAGTAAAAGGAATGTAGGCCAACCCACCTGCAAAAATCCCGATCGCCAATTGTCGCAGCCCTTCTAGATTACCCACATATAAGCGTCCTAAAAAATAAGGCAAACCCCAAGTAACGATTTGGTTGATAGTCGGAGAAATTGGGCTGCCGCCATTACTAACTTGTGAAACAATTGGACACAAACAGTAAATTACTATTGGCACGTCCAGCCAACCGGGCTTAAAAGATGTCAGGCGCGCAGGATCGTAGATAAGAGTCCCCAACAAAATGCCGTAGCAAGCAGCAGAGATTTTGGTATAGGGTGGCAATGAGGGGATGGGATAAGAAGCTTGCGGCAAAAACAGCCACCCTACCACAAAACTTATAATTACTGCACGCTGAGCCGGAAACCTCACAAACAGGTAACAAACGACTGGAATAAAGCCGAACAGAGCAAGTGGGATTAATGCAACCATAGGTATTTTTTGGCAGTAAAATTTTAGAAAGACAACTCAAATGGCCCGCTCAAAATTCTTGATTAAACGATCGCCCAACCCCAATCTTTTCAATCAACCTCAATTTTACGTCTTGTTGGTTAATTGTGCCTGACGTTCCAAACCAGTGTACAGTGCCGCATCGAGGAGATTAGTTGCATCGTCCATAACAGCAAGTTCGCACTTACCAGCCTATTTTTGCCTTTTCTGCGGGGTGGGGATCTCTGCAGGAGGCGATCGTCACTTGATAGTCTAGCCGATCTTACTTTGTCATCAGGGACAAGTCCCAATTACACATGGGCAGATGTTTGATGACTAGACAAGTTTAACCTGTAACGGAGCCAGCCTTAAAACCTCCGTCGCACTCTAGTTCAGATTTTGGCAGATCAATTTATAACGACTATTCCCTCGTCGCTGCAGTCAGAATTCGTGTGGAGACTGCTGCGTAGAAAACAGGACACGGGCGATTTATTTTACTTGTGTCAGAAGCACCCCACCAAACGATATTGACTTTCTGCCCAGAAATCCGGCGCCGAAAACGCCCGTAGCGCCGAATTTCAAATTGCAGCAATTAGCAAACCGGAATTTTTTCATAGTTTGCTGCATAGGGAGAAAACGGAACTATCTTCACGGCGCGCTGTTTAGATTTGTCTACAGCAACTTTCAATGCCGCTTCAAAATGATCCGTGGCATCTTCCCACGTATAGTTGTTCACCTTGGCATAGGCGACTTCGGACATGGCTTGCCACTTGGAATTTGGCATCTGACAGATAGACTCTATGGCTTTTGCCATTTCTTCGGGATCTTCTGGTCTTACAAGTATGCCAGTACCGCCGCTCAAAATTTCAGGAGCAGCACCTGCTGGGGTACTGATGACGGGAGTGCGGCACGCCATCGCTTCGATAATAGGCAAGCCGAAGCCTTCTGAGCGGCTCGCCAGCAGCCATGCATCGCATTTGCTGTAATAGTCTTTGATTTTTTCTTGGTCGGGTTGAATTACATACTCGGCATTTGCCGGTAGGGGCAATTCCGAGGATGGGGCCCCTGTACCGAAGGCAACCAGACGCAGGTTGGGGATCTTTTCGGCCGCTAGGGAAAAAGCTTTGAGGGCGATGTCGGTTCCTTTCCAGTAGATTGTAGAGTACATTAGGCCAACTGTAGGAACCGATTGTTTGTTGCGAGGACAGGCGTAAAATTGCTTGGTGTCCACGGTAGGAGGAGCTAAGGAAACTTGGCGATCGCCATATTTAGTCCGAGCTAGGTCAACTAACCACTCAGAGATCGTAATTTTGTGCATGGGCAGCATCCAGGTTGCTTCTACTCTTCCTTGAGGTAGATAGTCAAAAATTTCGTGGTGCTGGATAAAATAAGCTTTTGCTCCTTTGCTAGGAGAGAGTTTGGCTACCCACTCGGCGGTTTCCCACCAGGTGGCCACTACTACGTCAGCGTCAGGTACATCTTTGTCTTCTACGGGGCGGTAGCGATCTGTAATTTTGTGTTCTACACCTAAGTTATCGAAAAATGAGGGTTCGTTTTCAGGTGTGGAAATCCAACCGCGTCCCCGCAACAGCGACTTGACTTGCTGGCGCATACTCGGTTGGGCGTGGGGTACAGAGATGACGAAGACGGAGTGTCCTCGCTTTCTCAAAAGTTCTGCGAAAATAGAGATTACTCGTATTCCACCAGTTAGAGACAGAGTAGGAAGAACAAAGGTGATTTTCATTTTTAAGTCCCGCTGAAGACTTTTACTCGCTTTCGGCGCTGCTAGCAGCGCTGATGTTAGAGCCCAAAAGGAAAGAGGGGCGGGTGAATATTAATTACCGCTTTCCTGGTGTTTACATAGAATCCAACCGATCGACTGTTCGCAACACCCCAATATCTATCTGCCACAACTTGAATGTCGTTGCATTGATCATAAGGATTGATGTTAGCCAGAAACAGTTCCCATCGGGATAATTTGCAGATCAGCGAAAGTTCATCCCGAAGATAGATACCTCATCAAATAGAAGCTTGTTTCGCGACAAACACCAAGCTCTATAACACCCTCTGTTCAAGATAACATCATTTTATCCAACAGATAGGAATGTACGGTAAACCGAATATCAGCAAACTTTTAATGTGAGGGATAAAGGTAGCATCTGCAACAATATTCAGTAGATTGACATCGCCTTTGGCAAAATTTTATACTGGATTCAAGAGGGGACTTCTTACCTTGAGAATGTTGATTGATCCATTAAAATAACAGATATAAATACCATCAGTGGCTGTAATTTTTTGGTAAATGTGCTGTAGGTATTGCTTGACACAATATCCTATTTGGTCAAGATTCAGAGATGGTGGTTTTCTCATAAACCTGCAGGGGCGCGATCGCGCGAATCATCGTCGTGGAGCCGCGAATGAGGGGATAAAGCCAATTTTTAAAGCGATCCCCCTCGCCCTCAGTTTTCGTGTGTTCATAAAAAAACCTAGTTGATGCGTCCACTGTTTTAAAAAATAGGTTTCCCAATCGTGCTACAGAACATAGAGTTTCACCGATATAAATTTAATTAGCGGCATGAGTTTTAAATTTGTTAATAAAAGGCTATCGCCTGAAAAAGTTCCCACAAGAGACTGCCAGTGGGGGGCAGAGTATATGTAGCGTTCCTGCCCAATTCCAGTCTAAGTAATTACCGTAACAAAAATTCAGCAGCAAATTATCAAATGACCCTATAAAGATCAAAGGAATACTCAAGGTTGATCGGTCAATATCGTGCAAACTTTGACTCCTAAGCAGTAGCAGCAGCTTCGTGGTATGTATCAAACGATTTCGCCTACAAAAAATTTGATGTTATGAAATCATAATTTTTCCTAAGTTGGCAATTCCCGATGACAATCGGTGTGATCTTGGGGGCCGGGCCGCCGATGCTGGTAGCGATAGGTTGGCCTGTTTTTATGCAGCTAAAATTATGCGATCGCCAGCAAAACCAAACCTAGAATTAAAAGCAGATGCCTGAACGGAAAGCATCTTCCGGTGGGAAGATATGAACTTCGATTATTGCACAGCATCAATCAATAGCCGAGTTCGGATATTCCGGCTGCTGAAGAATGGATTAGTTTCACAGTCAGCGATACTGGAATTGGAATCAAGCCAGAGCAAATTGAGAGAGTATTTCAAGCTTTTACGCAAGCGGACGATTATACTCCTCGCAGGTACGGCGGTACGGGTTTGGGACGGGCAATCGCCCAGAAATTCTGTGTGATGATGGGGGGAGATATTAGTCGGGAGAACGAGTTGGGAAAAGGGTCAATGTTTACTGTATAATTGCCGACGATTGTAGCTGAAAAAGCAGCTAGTTAAAAAGGATTTGCCAACCAATAATTGCCAGGGCTAAATCTGCGATCGCGTGGCTGATATAACTCGACCAAAGCGAACGGTAAGTCAGATAAGAATGCGACCAAATTATCCCGGCGGTGAAGACAGCTAAGGAACCTAAGATCACAGCCTGCCAGTCGCTGTAAGCTGCGATTACAAAAATGTGGTGGAGTGTGAAAAATAGCGAACTCAGAAATATTGCTTTTGTACCCGGTATGATAATCTGGCACTTGTTGCAGACAAACCACCGCCAAGTAAATTCTTCAATCAGCGAGTTAACTAGCACAAAATATGCTTCGACAATCAAGTAAATAGTAGGGCTGCTAATACCTAACTGGTACGATTTTTCTTTAGCAACTACAGGATCGATCCACTGCTGACCAAAAAGGCTATAGATACCCAGAATTACCGCAAACATGAATATTCCCCAAATAGATCCAGCCAGCAATTCTTGGGGCTTGGGCAGGGATAAACTGAGCTTTTTGCGATCGACAAAAACAGACCACGCGATCGGAAAAACCAGCAACCAAACTTGACAAAAGACTGACAGTGTTTGTCCCCAGCTTCCAGGGGCAATATACAAGGCTGCTATGATACCGATACTAGCGGCAGGGACAAGCAGTGTTAAAGCCAATAGTGCTGAGTTGCGATCGCCCATGTCCAACATTTTGCACGATTCCTTAAAAAATTGGATTGAGATCAAAGGAAAAAGCTTGGTGGCGGCGGACAGATTATACCACTTTCAAGAAACAATGCAACTGTAGGTCAGTGTTCCAAACCCTTATGCAGTCAGTCATTCTCACGTTTTTAATCTAAAAGGTATGAGTTGTGTGCAGTTTATAAAATTTGCGTTTATTTCTTGAAACTAAAAATTGGTAAAATGGCGATCGCACGGACGATCCTACTAACCCGGAATTACTCTAAATCTACTCAGTTGTCTGGTTTCTGAAATCCGAGCGATCGTTCTATTTCAGGCTCAGCACCATTTTGCAGCCAATCAAGGGGTTTTTCTGCTATTTGGGCCGGGTTTACCCATATAATATCTTTAAGCCGATCGACATCTACTGCTACTTTAGCAAAACATTGTCTCACTTTGTTATCAAGTGAAATTACTGTGCGATCTGTAGCGATCGCAGCTTCCACCAAACGCAAATCTTTAACCATTACTTCCCGCTCTTTATCGCTCTCGGCTATTGCTTCAACTTGACACCACAAATCATTATCTACCGCGATATCGCAGATACATAGTTTCTTCTTTGCCACCATCCGGCGCAGCCATATACGAGCAGATTTTGATTGATGTTTGTGCCACTCATCTCTAATATCTGGAGTCATCACAACTCGGTGAGAAAGATCCAAGACAGCTTCGAGAAAATCCCGACAGTAAACCGATATGGGATAGGTTGCATCTTCTCCACCAGCAGCACGCGCAACAGAAGCATCTATTACCAGGCGTTTAGAAACTTTATCTGCCATGTTAACGCTTCCACAAAACAGCTTCTGCTGCATCCAAATAGCGGTTTTCTAGATGCAAAGAAACATCGCCCAAATCTTCAGGCCAATCTCCAAAAGCTCCCGTCTCGTCTAAATCGGCACTGCTGACTTCTGTAACACCATCGTCGCGCCGTTTAAACCAGTGAAGTTTTACTAAATCCGGTAATATTTTACCCTCGGCAACTAACGATTGAACTGCTAAAAGCAGCAATTCGCTGTGAGTTTCTAGAACAACTCGCACACCTCTATTTGCAGAATCCACTAAGATTTGTGCTAAAGCAACTTGAGCGCGAGGATGCAAGTGAATTTCTGGCTGTTCTAGATAAACTAATTGTCCTGGTTCTGCTACAAGCAAAGCAACTAAAACAGGCAAGGTTTGCGATACTCCCAAGCCAACATCAGCAATACTAACAGTATCGCTTGCACTCCCGCTGCGGGATAAACGACCTACTCGCAGTTCAATTTGTACGTCATTAATCTGTCTGGCTTCAACTTTCCAGTTAAGTCCTAATAACTCTAAAGCTTGACCCAATTTTATCAGTCGATCGTCTTTTGTTTCTTGCCAGTAATTAACTATACTAGCAACATAATTTTCAAAAAAGCCTGGAAATTCACTGCCAACTCCTGCGGTATTGTAGGTGCGTTCTGGATTGCCTCTCAACCCGGGAACGTGGACGATGCGGCGAATATGCTTGGGGAAATTCATTGGCAAATAAGATGACTTCAACTGACTGTAGCAAAGTTGCAAATCTAGAAAACATCGGACATTAATCACACTCCATAGCGGTTCTACCTGGTCGAGCCTATCTAACAATACATTGTAAAATCTAGCCAGTGTTTCAGGAAGAATTTTTACCAATTCTTGATTCTGCATTCCGGGAAAAATAGTAAAAATTTTACCATCGTAAGCAGGAATACAGTAAGTCGCTTTAACAACTTTAATTCCGTGCTTTGGCTGCTTTCTAAATAAGTTGATCAAAAAATGATCGTGATCTATATTCAGCCTGACAGAAAACTCATCCCTGTAGTTTTCGGGAGACAGTTTAGACAATACCTGTTCGGCTGATGTAAACTTAACATTAGGCCCGTCAAGTTTTAAACCACCGGGGTCGTAAGGGGCTTCTAGCGTTTGCTTCATCAGCAAGAGTGGCTGCATGATGCTAGACTTACCAGAACTGTTGGCACCGGCTAGAATTGTCAGCGATCGCACTTCAATCTGGCACTCTTCGTAAATAGACTTGTAGCCGCATACTGCAATTTCAGTAATTCCCTGTACAGGCTCTTCGTTCTCGGTTTCAAAGAAAGTGGATTGAGTCATGATATTATGGTTGTATTTGCGGCTATAAATACCATAATATAATCTAATCCCTAGTAGCTGTGTATTTTGGCTGAATGACGATCGCAATTGATTTTGGAACTAGCAACACCGTCGTCGCTCGCTGGAATCAAGCCCTCCAGCAGCCCGAAACTTTAAAATTACCGGGATTGTCGGCAATCTCGGCTCAAAATCCGCCCCTAATTCCGAGTTTACTCTACGTTGAGGACGCTGCTGCAAATAAAGTAATACTCGGTCAGCAAGTCCGCGACAAAGGCCTGGATTTGAGTGGAGATTCTCGGTTTTTTCGCAATTTTAAGCGGGGAATTGGCACTTCAGTTCAGGGTTTTGTGCCGGAACTTGACGGGCAACTTATTACTTTTGAACAAGTAGGTGAGTGGTATTTGAGCCAAATTGTAAACTCAATTCGCGAACTGCCTTTGCCGATCGACTCTTTGATTTTTACAGTGCCTGTAGATAGTTTTGAAGCTTACCGTCATTGGTTGGGCAAAGTGTCTCAATCTCTGCAAGTAGAACAGGTGCGGATGTTGGACGAACCTACGGCGGCTGCTTTGGGTTACGGTTTAGCCGATCGCGAAAATCTGTTAGTCATTGATTTCGGTGGCGGAACTCTCGATCTTTCTTTGGTGCGTTTGGACGCTTCCTCCAACAAAAAGCCCCTCGGTTTTATTCTTAAGTGGGGCGAAAAGCTATTAGCTGAATCTTCAGCGCAAAAAACAAAAGTTGCCCGGGTTTTGGCTAAAGCCGGACAAAATTTAGGCGGTTCTGATATTGATAATTGGCTGGTTGACTATTTTGTTCAAACAAAAGGGCTGGCAAAATCTCCGATTACAACGAGATTGGCAGAACGGTTAAAGATTCAGTTATCTTTAGTAAATCAGGCAGTTGAGGTTTATTTTGATGATGAAAATTTTGAGAGTTACGAATTAGAATTAGATCGAACTCGTTTTGAATCTATCCTCGGTGAACATCAGTTTTTTGACAAACTCGACGAGTGCATGAATCAAGTATTGCAGCAAGCGCGGCGCCAAGGCTTAGAAATTGGCGACATCGACGCAGTTTTGCTAGTTGGCGGTACTGTACAAATTCCCGCTGTTCAGCGTTGGGTGCAGCAATATTTCGAGCCGACAAAAATTCGCTGCGACAAACCATTTGAGGCGATCGCCCAAGGTGCTCTGCAACTTAGTCAAGGCATAGAAATCAAAGATTTTCTCTATCACAGTTACGGAATTCGCTACTGGAACCGCCGCGACAATTGCCACAGTTGGCACAGTTTAATTAAATCGGGCCAGTCTTATCCGATGAGCGAACCAGTAGAATTAGTCTTGGGGGCTTCTTTAGAAAGTCAGCCAAGTATAGAATTAATTATCGGCGAATTGGGAGCGGAAACTGGCGGCACGGAGATATATTTTGATGGCGACAGACTAATTACTCGCCAACTCGCGGGCCAAACATCGGTACAGCCCCTAAATGATAAAGAAGGAGCACGCAGCATCGCGCAATTGACGCCGCCTGGGTATCCGGGGAGCGATCGCATAAAAATCTTCTTCCGCGTTGACGAACAGCGCTTTTTGCGAATTACCGTGGAAGATTTGCTGACAAATGAAACTTTGTTGGAGGATAAACCAGTGGTGCAGCTAAGTTAAGCATTCCTGAACGCATAGGAGCTCAGAAACCGGGTTTTTTACGAAAATCCTTCGTTGCAGCCCGCAGATTAAGTGAAAAACCCGGTTTCTTTGATGGAGTGTGTCCAGGACTAAAATTATTAAAAGCAGATGAACTACAAACTAGAATTTCCACTCTCTCCAGAACTAGAAAACTATCGCGACAGAATCGAAGCTACCATTAAACCTTACATCGAAATTCAAACCCAGAATAACGATGGGGTTAATTGGTGGCAGAGTAAATTTGGGGGATTGCCCTATTTACCTAAAGGCTTTGAATATCCCAAAACTTGTGACGGTAAATATTTATTTTTGCTAGCGCAACTCAACTTTGATGAAATACCGCCTTTAGATGGTTTTCCCGATCGGGGCATCTTACAGTTCTATATAGCCGACGATGACGTGTATGGTTTAGATTTCGGCAATTACGCCAATGTAGATAATTCCGCAGTCGAACAAAAATTCAAAATAATCTATTTTCCTCAGCCAGACTTCCGAGTTGAAAACATCATTACCAATTATGATTTTTTGCCGGAACCAGAATATTTTCCTGTTCAGGGCTGTTACGGCTTGCAATTTACTAAAAAATATGCGCCGATTAGTACCAGTGACTACCAATTTACAGAAATTTTAGGATCGGAAATTGAAGAGTTATTTATGAACTCTGAAATAGAGGATGAGTACCTAGAAATATCACAACCCGTTGGTCATAAAATAGGTGGTTATCCTGATTTTACACAAGAGGACGTAAGAAAATATAGTAGTAACTCCGAGCCAAAACAAAAGCTAGACATTCTTCTATTGCAAATGGATACCGATTGCAATGAGACAGTAGATATCATGTGGGGAGACACTGGTGTAGGTAACTTTTTTATTGATGAATCAGCACTCAGAGAATTAGATTTTAGTAAGGTTTTATATAATTGGGATTGTGCTTGAAGGCAGTAATGAAGTAAGCAAGCTACAAAAACCAGAACTGATGAACTCCGATCGAAGAAACGGGGTTTTTGACCGAATCTACGGCTGTAACGCAGTATTTCGCAAAAAAACCCGGTTTCTGACCACCGGTGCATAAGTTCTAATAATGTTCGACTATGCCCGATGCCCGATGCCCGATGCCCGATGCCCCATGCCCTAAACCTGAGATTTGTGCACCACCACGGGTGTTCCCACCGAGGCCCATTCAAATAGCCATTTAGCGTGATTGACAGCTACATTTGTGCAGCCATGAGTAACAGGATTGCCAAACAAATTGTGCCAGTAAGCGCCGTGAATTGCCATGCCTCCGTCGTAATACATTGTATAGGGAACATCCGGCACATCGTAGTCATCCCCAGTCATTCTAGTAACGCGGTGTTTGGTTTGAACGGCAAAGGTTCCCGTGCGGGTGGGAGTCGATGGTTTGCCACTGGAAATAATCACCGCGTAAACGGGTGTATTTCCTTCCCAAGCTATTAACCTTTGTCTGGACAAATCTATTTCAATCCAGCGTTCGCTGGATTGCTGCAACAGCATAATTTTATTGGCAATTATGTTGTGCTGTTCGCTGGCAAATGCGGTCATTGAACCGCCGCAGAATGCAGCAACTGTTAGGGCGCAGCCGGCACAGAAAGTTCCAGCGCGGCGGAAGTAAATTGAGTTGATAATGCTGTTCATTTCTCACACCTCGTACTATTTTAGATTTTAGATTTTAGATTTTAGATTGGCTTGTCCTATTTTAGATTGTAGATTTGAAATGTTGGATTTGGAAACGGGACTTAACAAGTTGTTAAGTTTTGGGTAAGATTTCGGGCAATTTGGACGATCGCCCGCCAATCGCG
Organism: Microcoleus sp. B4-C1; assembly: GCF_036705285.1. Classification (NCBI taxonomy): domain Bacteria; kingdom Bacillati; phylum Cyanobacteriota; class Cyanophyceae; order Oscillatoriales; family Microcoleaceae; genus Microcoleus; species Microcoleus sp. B4-C1. The sequence continues at coordinate 25,182 of NZ_JAUBUC010000044.1, forward strand.
ATTTTCCACTAAGTGTTTAGGAAATAAGTCTCCGGCTAAACCAACGGCGATCGCCCCGGCGTCAATAAATACTTTCGCATTTTCCAGCGTCACCCCGCCAGTGGGAATTAAAGGAATGTTTCCCAGGGGGCCTTGCAGGCTTTTCAGGTAAGCCGCGCCTCCCAAAGCCGATATCGGAAACACTTTAACGCAGGTAGCGCCTGCTTGCCACGCGGTTAGAATTTCCGTGGGAGAAAAAGCACCCGGGACGATCGGCACTCCGGCATCAACTGCTGTTTTAATCATAGTTAAATCGGTGTGCGGCGTAAATAGAAATTGAGCGCCGCAGTCGATTGCTTGTTGCAACTGTTCTAAGTTTAATAAAGTGCCGGTGCCAATACTAAAAGTAGGGAATTCCGAGCGGAGTTCGGCAATTAATTCAGCGGCTTTGTGGGTGTTCCAAGTAATTTCAATAAACTGGATTCCTCCGGCTGCTACCGATGATGCCATCTGCCGAGCGAGTTCTTTTTCGGAGGAACGGATGACTGCGATCGCGCGGTGTTTTTTTAGTAGTGTCAACCAAGATTGATGATTCATACAATTTTAGATTTTAGATTTTAGATTTTAGATTTTGGCGTGCTCAGTCGAAGGATTTTAAATTGGGACGATCCCAAATTGGAAACTCATATCATTCTGACTTGCCTCTAATTTTAATACAGGTTGCTAACTTCGATATATGGCAATTTACAATATGTGCGGCGTTCAATTTTTAACTTACAATCTAGGCAACAAAACCGCTGCAATTGTTGACCTCAAAAATCACAGAGATTTTTGAGCTGACGTGCTGGCTGAATGCGGCGAACCGACAGATTTTCAGTTTTTATATCAATTCCTGTTGTATCGGAATGATGAAACCACAGAGGACACAGAGGATACAGAGAAAGGGAAGAGAGAGATGAATAATACGGATTTGATATTAGTTGAGTCTCAAGGCTAAAAAGTCGTGGTGCTGCTTGACTTCCAGTACCCAGACGATATCTGGGAGGATGTTGAGGACTGTCGGATTATTGAATCTAGAAAAGATGAAAGAAGATTTCCCTGGGAATAATTTAAGCGCTAGCTGCTGGAAAAAGGTATGCTGAATGTCTGATATCATGTCCGATCGATTGACCATAATATCCCGGCCGGGCGGGTTTTTGAGATTGTCAATTATTGGCCGATATTATTGGTGAACCCGCCCCTACCTGATTTCGGGCGAAGCGACCGGACATAATATCATTCTTTAGATTTAATCTAAAATCCAAAATTTAAAATCTAAAATCGATCGATCGCACTCATAAAAAAATCGGGGCGATTCCAGACAATCCCAGAATCACCCCAATTATTGATTTCAAACTTTAGATTAAATCTAAAATCTAAAATCTAAAATCTAAAATCTATTAGGCGATCGTCGCCATTTTCACATCGCTATTAGCTAACAAATTTTGCAATTCATCAGCATCCACAGTTTCCTTTTCAACTAGCATATCTGCCAAAGCATTAAGGACATGGCGGTTGCCGACGAGTACATCTTTAGCGCGACGGTAAGCTTGTTCTACCAACAAACGCACTTCATCGTCGATCGTCGCTGCGGTTTCTTCAGAGAAATCCCGTTCAGCCATGATATCGCGACCCATGAACATATTGCCTTGTTGGCGACCGAGAGCTACAGGGCCTAGCCGATCGCTCATTCCGAAGCGAGTCACCATTTGCCGCGCTACTCTTGCCACTTGCTGCAAGTCGTTCGACGCGCCAGTCGTTACTTCTTCCTCGCCGAAGACAATTTCTTCAGCAATGCGGCCGCCCAAAGCTACCGCCATTTGATTTTGCAAGTAAGACCGAGAATACAAGCCAGAATCCATCCGATCTTCGCTGGGTGTGAACCAAGTCAAACCGCCAGCGCGGCCGCGGGGAATAATGCTAATTTTCTGCACGGGGTCATAGTCGGGCATCAGCGCGCCGACTAAAGCGTGACCGGCTTCGTGGTAAGCTACCAAAGTTTTGCGCTTTTCGCTCATCACGCGGTCTTTCTTTTCCGGGCCTGCGAGCACGCGGTCGATCGCATCGTTGACTTCATCCATCGAGACTTCGGTCAAGTTGCGGCGGGCGGCTAAAATTGCTGCTTCGTTGAGTAGGTTGGACAAATCCGCACCGGTGAAACCGGGTGTCCGGCGGGCGATTTTTTCCAAGTCCACGTCTTTGGACAAAGTTTTGCCACGGGCGTGAACGTTGAGAATTTCTAGGCGGCCTCCGAAGTCGGGGCGATCGACTACAACTTGGCGATCGAAGCGACCCGGACGCAGCAGCGCCGCATCGAGTACATCGGGGCGGTTTGTGGCAGCAATCAAAATGATGCCAGTATTGCCCTCAAAGCCGTCCATTTCGGTCAGCAACTGGTTCAGGGTTTGTTCCCGTTCGTCGTTACCACCGCCCAAACCAGCGCCCCGCTGGCGACCTACGGCGTCAATTTCATCGATGAATACGATACAAGGAGCGTTCGATTTAGCTTGTTCAAACAAGTCGCGGACGCGGGAAGCACCGACACCCACGAACATTTCCACAAATTCTGAACCGGAAATCGAGAAGAAGGGAACGCCTGCTTCTCCAGCCACTGCTTTTGCGAGCAGGGTTTTGCCTGTTCCGGGAGGGCCCACTAGCAGCACGCCTTTAGGAATTTTTGCTCCGACTGCGGTGAAGCGGTCTGCATTTTTCAGGAAGTCCACGACTTCTGCGAGCTCTAGCTTGGCTTGTTCGATGCCAGCCACGTCGCCGAAAGTCACCTGAGTTTGTGGCTCCATTTGGACTCTAGCTTTGGATTTGCCGAAGTTCATGGCTTGGTTGCCGGGCCCGTTTTGCGCGCGCCGTACCAGGAAAAACAGTCCGACCAAAAGCAGAATCGGGAAGAAGAGGCTGCTGAGGGCTTTTACCCAGAAGCCTTCGTCGCTTTGGGGCAGAACAGAAATATCTACGTTATTTTTGGTCAGGATGTTGATCAGTTCTGGGTCGTTCGGCAGGTTAACGAGTACCTTGTTGCCGTCCTGGGCTGTGACCAGGGCTTTGCTGCGATCGGAACTGATATTTATTTTGTCTACTCTCTTGCCTTCGACTTCCTGAATGAATTGACTGTACTTCCAAACTTCCCTACTTGGGGGCTGTTTGTCAAAAAATGCCGTTGCTAAGGCAATGACTACAATAGCCAGCAGTGCGTACAGGCCAGCGTTTCTCCAGCGTTTATTCACCGAGGTCGATCCTCCTAATTTTTAGTCCCTGTGATTTGGGATTTTTTATTTATGTTCATCAATCTTAACGTAATTGTAACTTGTTTTTGTGTGGTGAGGATTCCCGGCCATGCTGCGGCGGTCTCAGGTGAGGTCGTGGGAACGGAACAGCCCTGCAGGGCGTCAGGAGATGCGGCTGCTGTCCTCACGAGTTACCTATAGCATGAATTAAACTTTGTCAAGCCTTTAGTAGAAGTAATTTTTAGGGAGCTGACTCCTGATAAGATATCTGAGTCGGGGCTGCATTGGTGTAGGATGTTCCTGTTGATTCACAAGTTGTATGTATACATAACGGTAAACCCTTGAGGAACCGTCCGAAGAGTTCAATCGTCAGCATAAAAACAGTCTAGCCGATCGCACTGCAATCACTTAGGACTATTATAAACTTAGTTAAGTCTCATAAATATTCGGCATTCCAACACAGGCAGTTACTTGAATAAATTTGTAAGTTTAAATAATTAAAATGAAATGCAATATTTGTGATTTTCCAACCAACACCTTTGCTGCTGCTAGGGTACTAAAAAAATATAACGTCGAGTATTTTCAATGCTCAAATTGCGGCTTTGTTCAAACGGAAGAACCCTACTGGCTTGAGGAGGCTTATTCAGAAGCCATAGCTAGCAGCGACGTGGGAATGTTATCGAGAAGCACGATGTTCTCAAACGCCGCCAATAATATTATTTTTAATTTATTTAATCACCAGGCTAAATTTTTAGATTATGGAGGTGGCTACGGTGTATTTGTTCGGATGATGAGAGATTTTGGATTTGATTTTTATTGGTACGATAAATATTGTAAAAATATATTATCTCAAGGATTTGAGGCAGACGAAAACAGCAGCTACAGCTACGAATTAGTGACAGCTTTTGAAGTATTTGAGCATTTTGTTAAGCCGCTGGAGGAGATCCAAAAAATCTTCAAATTTTCCCGCAATATTTTATTCAGTACCAAACTGCTGCCAGCCAACAATCCCAAGCCCAGCGAATGGTGGTACTATGCGCTAGATGAAGGTCAGCACATTTCTATTTATACCAGCAAGGCACTCTCGATAATTGCCGAAAAATTTAATTTAAACTTTTACTCTAACGGCGATTCTTTGCATATTTTTTCAGACAAGGAAATTCAGCCTCAACTTTTTCATAGCTTATCATCTTACAAAGAGCCGGAATTGAAAAAACCCTCATTACTCCAACAGGATTACGAGGAAGCCCTGAGAAAAATCGCAGACAGAGAGAACCGCAAATCAATGATAACTCCCGCAGCCATGCCTCCTACTAAAACAAGTAGAAAAATTGTTATAGACGGCGTATTTTTTCAGCTCAACAGCACTGGCATTGGTCGAGTCTGGAAATCGCTGCTAGAAAACTGGGCAGAAAATGGTTTTGCCAAACAAATTATAGTTCTTGACAGAGCGGGAACCGCCCCCAAAATTCCCGGCATTCAGTACCGGAATGTAGCTCGCTACGACTACAGCAAAACCGATGCTGACCGCCAAATGCTACAGGAAATCTGCGATGAAGAAAAAGCCGATTTATTTATTTCTACTTATTATACAACGCCTTTGTCAACGCGATCGGTATTCATGACCTACGATATGATTCCAGAGTTGATGGGGCAAAATATTGGTCATTCCGAGTGGAGAGAAAAGCATTGCGGTATCCGCCACGCCTCTGCCTACATCACCATTTCCGAAAACACAGCCCGCGATTTAGTAAAGGTTTTTCCGCAGATTTCTTCAAATTCGGTCGCTGTAGCGCACTGCGGAATAGATGCCAATTTTTGGCCAGCCGATAGAGAAGAAATTTCAGGCTTTAAGTCAAAATACAGCATTACCAAGCCCTATTTTCTTTTGGTAGGCGAAAGGGTAGGCTGGCATGGTTACAAGAACGGGATATTATTCTTCAAAGCCTTTTCTCAACTTGCCAACAAGTTTGACTTTGATATAGTCTGTGCAGGTGGCAAACCTGTATTAGAACCAGAGTTGAAATTGTACTGTTCTGGGAATACTGTCCACACGCTGCAACTAAGCGACAGCGAACTGAGAGCTGCTTATTCTGGTGCTTCAGTGTTAGTTTATCCGTCGAAGTATGAAGGCTTTGGGTTGCCAGTCCTTGAGGCAATGGCTTGCGGTTGTCCAGTCATCACCTGTCCAAACGGTTCGATTCCTGAAGTAGCAGGACAAGCAGCGGTTTATGTAAACGGGGATGATGTTATTGGGCTTGTCAATGCTTTGCGGGAAATACAGAAGCCCGGTGTCCGCAACTCATTAATTGCGGCGGGTTTAGAACAAGCTAAGAAGTTTTCTTGGTCGAAAATGGCTGCAATTGTTAGCTCAGCTTTGGTTCAAGTAGCCGATCGCGCACATTCGGAGAATGCTTCCGTTCAACAGCAAACTGATGCAGCTTTGCAGAGGGAATTCGGGAATGGTGAGAACTCCCAGCCTGTTCCGTCGGCTTTTAAAGTATCTGCGATCGTTTCTACTTACAATTCCGAAAAATTTATCCGCGGCTGCTTGCAGGACTTGGTAGAGCAAACGCTATACAAACAAGGCCAACTCGAAATCATAGTAATTGACAGCGGTTCCCAAGAAAATGAACAGTCTGTTGTGCGGGAATTTCAAGCGAAATATCCGAATATTGTGTACGATCGCACTTCTGACCGCGAAACATTATATGCAGCCTGGAATCGAGGCATTAAGATGTCGCGCGGAGCTTACATAACTAATGCTAACACCGATGACAGACACCGCCCCGATGCCCTAGAATTCATGGCGAAATACTTGGATGAAAATTCCCCAGTAAGTCTGGTTTATGCTGACCAATTAATCACCAGCACAGCTAACGATACTTTTGCAAAAACCCAAGCAGAAAAGCGTTGGAATTGGCCAGCCTTTGACTACAGCGAACTCGAACGGCGCTGCATTATTGGTTCCCAACCGATGTGGAGAAAATCGCTGCACGAAAAATACGGCTATTTCCGAACCGAATTTACGGCGGCTGGCGATTACGAATTTTGGCTGCGGATTGGCAAAAGCGAAAATATTGTGCACTTGCCCGAAATTCTCGGTTTGTACTATAAAAATCAACAAGGTTTGGAACATGGATCGCAATTATCCCAGCAAGAAGCTTACCAAATATGGGATGAATACGGCATCCGCCAACGAGGGATCCTACATATTTCTTCGGTTCCTGTCTCGGTTTTTGCCTCGGAACTGAATGCGTTACCTTATCGCACACCCCCACAGCCACTTATCAGCGTAATTATCCCGTGCTACAATCACGCGAAATATGTCAGAGAAGCTGTTGAAAGTGTTGTCAGTCAGACTTATCAAAACTGGGAGTGCATAATTGTCAATGACGGCAGCACGGATGATACCAGCAACTTCGCAAATTATTTAATTCAACTGTATCCTCAAACATCGATTCGCCTCATAGATAAACCCAACACGGGGCCCGCTGATTCGAGAAATGTTGGCGTTCAGCAGTCGTCAGGAAAGTTTATTTTATTCCTAGATGCTGACGATCGAATTCATCCGAATTTTCTAGAGGAGTGCTTGGAAATTTTATTAGCAAAACCGCAGGTGGGTTTTGTCTATACAGATATGCAGCACTTCGGAGCCAACTGTGATTTAGTTATCCACGGTGATTTCGATCCCAATCGGTTTTTGAGAGACAATCAAGCTCCCGTTAGTTCTTTATTTAGAAAGGGAATTTTCGAGGAAGTAGGCGGGTTAAAAAAAGTGATGAAGCTGGGATGTGAAGACTGGGAATTTTGGGTGTCGGCCTATGAAAAAGGCTGGTTAGGGTATCGATTACCTAAGCCTTATCTCTATTATAGGCAGCACGGTGACGGCTCTAGCCGAACCCAAAAAATGGCTAGCGTTCGCGCAAAATTATACTTAATGAGAGCCCTCATTATTCACCTGCACTCTCAACTTTACCAACCCGAAGAAGTCCGTTGGTCAGAGGAAATTTTGCAGCAACATAGCTACTTAATAGCTGATGAATTAGTTCCCGAAAACAAAATAGCGCAACTTTTAAATTCGCTATCTCAATACTTGGGAGAGTATCAAAAAGACCAGTCTAACCCAGTAAGCCTCGCTAACATCAGCCAATGTCGTACGCAACTTACCAATTATTGGCTGAATCTGCCCCCCGCTCAACTGGTAAATGCCTATGCTGGCGATGCAGGTAAGGCACATCAGATACTCCTGAAGAGCGACATTAAAGATGAACCGCTAACCCACGCAGAACAGAGTTTTGTTAATGAAGTAGCTGCAAATATTGCCAAAGGATTTAATGAGCCAAAAGCCATCAATTACCTGCTAGCAGCGATGCTTTACCGACGTGCAGATCAATTGCAGATTAAGTACGATCGCGCTCAAATTCCCAACTGGTTTGCAAATGACTATCTCAAATTTATGTTTGGCAGTCCCAACCTGTTTCAAACAGTTGGAGAAGCAGACAACTACTATGAATTTATCCAGAGATGGGTGAATTACATTCATAGCAATATATTCACCAATCCCGATTCGCAACTTTGGCAAAATATTGCCTTATTTTTCTCGCAAGTTGCGAACTTTATCCCGGTGTATTTTGCCACTGCAAACCTGCGCGATATTTACACCAAACGGGCGGAAATTATTGAGTTTTCGCTAAAAAATCGCGGCAGTTCAATTGATTGTATCTTCCCGGCGCGATCGCCAAATCGGACAAAAATCCGCCTCGGCATCATCAATGACCATTTCACGCCCCAAACCGAAACCTTCGCTACCATCCCGGTTTTCGAGCATTTAAACCGCAACCAGTTCGAGATATACCTGTACGCGCTCAACACCAGCGGCCACCAATTAGAACAATACTGTCAAAGTCGCGCCGACAAACTGGTTGCACTCCCGAAAGACTTTGCATCGCAAGTCAAAACAATCCGCGCCGACGACTTAGATATCCTGTTTTTCGGTACGAATTTAACAGCTATTAACAAACCGCTGACTTCACTAGCAATCCACCGTTTAGCGCGGGTACAAACTACATCTTTCTGTTCCCCGACAACCACCGGAATCCGGCACATGGATTACTACATCGCAGGCCAATTTACCGCGCCGGATGCTAGTTATCAAGAACAATATCGCGAACAGTTGGCTGTTCTCGAAGGCAGCGGTTTTTGTTTCAAATACGCAACAGAATCCGAAGTTGCTACAGTTAAACCTACGCGCCAAAGTCTGGGAATTTCAGACAATACAACCGTTTTTATCTCCGGCGCCAACTTCTACAAAATTCTGCCGGAGTTGAGAGAGAGTTGGGTAAAAATTCTAGCTGCTGTACCCGATTCAATCTTGATTTTATATCCCTTCGGGCCGGCTTGGACTCGCACCTATCCGGCGACACCTTTTGTCAACAATCTGAACGCTGTCTGCGCTAAATACGGCGTCAATAACAACCGCTTGCGGTTCGTAAAACAACTGCCTAGTCGCGCGGATGTGAAACAATTTTTGCAGATAGCAGATGTTTATCTAGATTCCTATCCTTATGCTGGGGCCACATCGTTAATTGATCCTTTGCAAGTAGGATTGCCGGCTGTGGTTGTGGAAGGAAATGCTTTGCGGTTCCGCCAAGGTTCGGCGATGCTGCGCGAACTGCAAATGCCGGATTTAATTGCCAATAGCGAAGCATCTTACATTCAGCTAGCCGTTACCCTCGGCACTAACCCGCAATTGCGGCAGCAAAAACGGCAGGAAATTCAGCAAAAAATGCAGGCTAATCCGGCTTGTTTTGATAGTGTTGCATATTCTGGGGCGATCGGCAAATTATTCCAAGAACTCTTTGGCAACTGGCAAAGCAGCCACCTGGAAGCATCGCGCAACTTACAGGATAGCATTCCCAAGCAGCCAGCTTTGGACGAGATTCTCTCGAACACCGTCAACCTTTATCAGAGAAACTCCTCAAACATCTCAGCAATATCCGAACTGCGTCAAATCCGTAAACAAATCGCTGATTTTTGGCTGAACCTTCCCACCGAAAACCTCGAAACCGCCTACAAAAGCGCGCCCGGTAACAGCTATAAAATGCTGCTCAAGAGCGATTTTCAACGTCAAGCGATGATCGAAAGCGAACAAATATTTTTGCAGCAATTAACCCAGATTAGCAAAGGATTAGTGCATCCCAAAGCTGTCAACGCCTTGCTTGCCGCGATGCTGTATTTCCCGCCGGAAACCATGCGAATTCCCGACGCTCGCAACCGTTTGCCGCACTGGTTAATTGGGGATTACGAACAAGTTTTTGAGACTGAAGCCGCCGTCAAGTCTGATTCAACTTCTGACTTGCTAGCTCAATACATTCAATCGCCACAATTTGCGAATCAACTGTTAGGATGCGTCAATCTTTACCGCATCGATCCGTCTGACGAATCGGTAGTTTTGGAACTCCGCCAAATCAGAAAACAAATGGCTGATTTTTGGCTGACTCTTCCTTCAGAGAAACTCGAAAGTTTTTACCGAGGAGAGGTTCGCAAGGGATATCAAGCAATACTTAGCTGCGGCTTGCAAGCAGAATCGATGACGGAAGCCGAACAGCAGTTTTTGCAGAAACTGACCGACATTAGCAAAGGGTTGGTGCAGCCTCAAGCTATCAATGCTCTGCTGGGGGCGATGCTGTATTTTGTACCCGGAAAAATGCGGGTTCCAGATGCTGGCACCCGCTTGCCGCAGTGGTTGCTTGAAGATTACGAAAAGGTGTTTGAAAGCGCATTTGCGACAACAGAACAAACAGTGGTCAAACAAGATTATATGCCGCAGTTTCTCAATCAATTAACTGCTGCGGTCAATTTTTATGAAATCGATCCGACTGCTGAATTGGCAATAGCAGATTTGCGGGAGATTCGCAAGCAAATTGCAGATTTGTGGCTGAGCGTTTCCGGGGAACAACTGGAACTTTTGTACCGGAGCGATTTTGGTAAGGGTTACAAAGCAATGTTGGGCAGCGGGTTTATTAACGAGCCGCTGCATGAGAGCGATCGCGAGTTTTTTAAATCGTTGGTTGTTGAGTTGAGTAAAGGGTTTGGAACGCCTAAAGCTGTGAATAATTTGTTGGCAGCGATGCTGTATTGTCGCCCTGGACAGTTGCGGGTTCAGGATGCGAATACTTGTTTGCCTCCGTGGTTGTTGGCGGATTACGAGCAGTTGGTTGGGGGTGCGGTTAAGGTGGCTGTGGGGTAAACGAAGGCGGAGTAGGCGATATCTGTAGGGAAACGGCACTGCCCATTAGTGTCAACTTAAGCTTTTAGTCCGCCAGTTCTCCCGCTCACCCGGCAGTCCGCCAGGGAATGAATTCCCTGTCTAATAGCGAAAGTCCTCTGAAAGAGGACTGAGAAGAAGAATTCTTAACTCATTAGTCCTCTTTGAGAGGACTTTCGCTTTGAGGCAGGGGTTTCAACCCTTGCCGGACTATGGGTTTTACCTTAAGTTGACACCCCTTGGGCACGGCGCCGTGTCCCTAAGAGGAGACGGCAGTGCCGTTTCCCTACTGGAATACGCTTGATTGTTAAGGGCAAAAGAAATGCTTCAATTATATAGAAACGGTGAAAATGGAGAAATAATTCGGGGTAAAGGGTTGTCGGCCTTTATACACAACGGCGACTACTACCAAACCATCATCCGAGTTTTTGAAGACGGTATGATCGATTGTTGGGAATGGGTTAACTTTGAGGAATTCAAAACCAAAGTTGCCGAGGGATGGGTTGTTACCCAAGTTCCCAAGGGTGCGAGGATAAGCTGTCACCATCTCTACTACGGAAATTCGACTTTAGAGTTTTATTATATAGAGATTGATGAGTTTGTAAAAGAAGTAGAAGATACCATCGCTCAGCTTCAGGGAAAGCAAACAGTTGCAGATACTTGTGTTCAAGCCTTTGCTAAATTCCTAACATTCCCAACAAAAGAAAATAAAAGTAGCTTGCGAGAAGCTTACAATGCTATTCCAAAACATCTGAGAATTTATGTTCTTGGCGATATGGATTGTAAAGATTCCGCTATCATAACCTGTGTCAAAGATACAGAAGTTTCCCAGGAAATACTAAAAAGCGTCTATAGGCGCTATGAATATATCTGGAAAAGGTTAAATTAAGCCAATATCTGAATCCTCAGTATTATCCCAAACTGTATCTAGTGATGTTTGACTGGCTTGAAGCCAAAACTCAGCTTCTTCATCAGGTAAGAGTGTTACTAATACTTTTGCCCCTTCGGGTAACTCTGATAACTCCAGCAGTTCAATTTTCCCTTGTCGAACAGTAGCCCAAAGTGTTTTCAGCATATCCACCTCATAAACTGTGCTTTATACAATTTGCAGATTTTTGGTACATTGTCGCACTGAGCGACTAATTACAACCTCACATACATAGATCGAGGAAGTATTTAAGCCTGATTTAGGATCAATTTAACACAAGTTCTGGCTGCTGAGTCTCAAACAAAGGGCGAGTTACCTGACGCAGCAGCACTGTTTCTAAACTGCCTTCTACTACATTTTCTGCTTCTATTTCCAACTCGCCCCACAATAGCCGATCGCCTTGATTGGGCATTTTACCTAAATTGTGGATCACGAATCCGGCGATTGTTTGGTACGCTTGGTTAGTTGGCAAGTTTAATCCCAGTTTTTCGTTAACTGCTGTCACTTCCCATAGGCCAGAAATGAGTGCCGAATGAGCATCTTTTTGAACGAAAGTTGCCTGGGAAGATGACACCAGCGGTTGAGACTCTTTACTGGTAATCCAACCAGTCAGCAGCCACACGGTACCGTTGAGAATTACTAGCAGCGGCCACAGTAATTTTGAGCAGATTTCGAGGGCGGGCATTAGCAGCAAAGCGGTACGTTCTGGGGCGTGGGTTGCTAATACTTTGGGGATTAGTTCTCCTAAGACTATTTCTACGTAAGTTACTAAGATAAAAGCTACGGGAACTGCGATCGAATGAGCAGTCAGCACGGCCGACAAATGACCGATCGGCAATTTGTCTATCCACGGCTCAATCCAGTGTACAGTCGCTCCCTCGCCCAACCAACCCAGCAGCAAACTCCCTGCTGTTGTGCCAGTTTGAGTCACAGACAGGTAATGCGGTATGTTGTTCTGAGCTTGGTGGACGAGTTCGGCGGTTTTAGCGGTTGGGCGATCGTGCAAGTGGGCGAGTTGGCGGATTTGATGGCGATCGGCTGATACTAATGCTAGTTCTGACGCCACAAAAAAGGCGATTAAAAGTGTTAAGCCCACCAACATTGCTAAACTCAGCATTGTTTGGGCTACTTCTATTTCCAGGCAAGTAAGGTTGTTCAAGATAGATATCTAATATGATAGATGTTTTATGTTCATGCTTTTATTTTAGCTTGGGACTCAGATAGGTTTATCCCCCGACATTTCGGATATCCCCACTACCCATATTCCTAGGTGTGCATTGCACACCTTACCCGTAGAACTTGTGAACTCTTTCTCTTCTCTTCCTTCGCGCCCTTGGCGTCTTCGGGGTTCGTTTTAACTGAGATATTGCACCATTCTCAATTACTTTTTTAGGAACAGGCATCTTGCCTGTTCCACAAGAAAATTCATCTCTTGTGGAACAGGCATCTTGCCTGTTCTTGACAATGGTGCAAGATGCGAGTAAAAAAAGACTCTAATTCACCAAACCCGAACTCATTGCTGTATCAACTCTCCCTTACTCCCCGGAGCGAGTTAATTTCCGTAAAAGTCTGCACCGGATCGGACTTCAACCCGCCTTGAATGTAATTCAACTTCACTTCTTCTAACAAATCCGACAGCAGCGACTGCAATTCCGCGAGAGTTTTCTCATCTTGCAATTCCCGCCGTAAACTTTGATTAAATTCTTGGCTGAAATTATCGAGAATTTTTCTACCTTTATCGTCTTCATAAGTCGTAGCTACCACATTCACAGCAGTTTGAGCTAAATAATTTGCTAGCTGTTCCGTCATCTCAGTCGGCAAAATGTTAATCGGAGAGAAATTTTGCAGGATTTGATAGAAATCCGACTGTTTGATTGTTGTTTCCAAATTGTGGTGCAGCAAATCTTCCAAATCCGGTTGCACCTGTGGCAAAACTTTGTAAATTGTCAGATCCAAAATCCGTTTGGTAATTTGTTCGATCGTATTTTCTTGATTGACGTGAAGGTACGGCTGCTGCGCCAGCAGCATCTGCGCCGCGTCGCCCTGTTTGATCGAACTTTTAGCTTGATTGATAAACCGCACCATCATGTATTCCGACATCGTATTGGCTAAATAAGCCACCGGTTCATAGGTAACTTGAGCAACTACGCGATCGAGATTCACCAAACCCGACTTGTGCAGCCGCACCAATACCGGCAGAATCCGCCACCCCTGCCAAATCGGCATCACCAGAAACACCTCGTACCAGCGCCTCAGCACAAAATCAAACCAAGTTACCCCCGGTTTACGGCGGGTGTGGAACAAACTTTTAATCAAAAATTCCGCCCCAAAAAAACCAATAAAAAACGTATCTATTCGCCAAAACTGGTCAGCACTTTTCAAATATTCGGGATTTAGCAAACTCGAATCAATGCCTTTAATCGGGTCATAAATTTTAACTAAACCCGGAAAATAGCTCTGATAAACAGGGCGCAACTGAAGGTAACTGAAATGAAAAAGCACCAGCAAAAAATTGACCACCCCTACTAATGCGCTAATTTTTGCCCAATAAATTGCTTTTTTGGACAGTTTTACCTCGGTGTTGTTAACAGTTGTGTGGGAATCTGACATAAAAATAATCTTCCGAATTTGCTAATCGATAAATCTATCTTGTGGCTGAGGCTAAAAAACTCTTAACCTAGTATAATTCTTTATACTCTAAGTATAAGGAAACCAAATGCCGTGAAATTAAAAACAGTCATATCCCTGCTCAAAGAAACTTTTACTCAATGGCAAGAAGATAGAGCGCCAACCCTAGCAGCCGCCCTAGCCTATCACACAGTCTTCTCCCTGGCCCCGCTGCTAATTATCGTAATTGCGATCGCCGGTTTAGTCTTTGGTGCAGACGCAGCCCAAGGTCAAATCGTCGGTCAACTCCAAAGTTTAATCGGCAAAGATGGCGCCGAAACCATCCAAGAACTCATCCTCAAAGCCTCCGAACCAAAGTCGGGAATGATTGCTACTTTACTCGGTATCGCTACACTTTTGTGGGGGGCTTCCAATGTGTTTACTAATCTCAAAGAAGCCCTCAATACTATTTGGAATGTTTCACCGCCTCCCGGACGCGGGATCTGGGGATTTCTGCAAGACCGCGTATTGTCTTTTGCAATGATTTTAGGCATAGGCTTTCTACTGCTAGTATCTTTAGTCCTGAGCGCCGTTTTAGCGGCCGTCAGCTTTTGGTTGAACGGCTTGCTGCACTTACCAGTGGGTATTTGGCAGATTGTGGACTTTGCTCTCTCCTTTGGCGTAGTTACGCTGCTTTTTGCTTTAATTTACAAAGTTTTGCCCGATGTTCATCTTGCCTGGAATGATGTTTGGATCGGCGCCGCCATCACCTCAATGCTGTTTACGATCGGCAAATCCTTAATTGGAGTTTACCTAGGAGGTAGCGGTATTGCCTCTACCTACGGTGCTGCTGGCTCGTTCGTGATTATCTTACTTTGGATCAATTATTCAGCTCAGATTCTCTTCTTAGGTGCTGAGTTTACTCAAGTTTGGGCTAACCGCTACGGTTCCCTGATGCTGGCAAAACGCAAAAATTTGCTCAGCATTCAAGCTGAGGAATCCTCCGGGTCCAAACACCGACAGAATTCTTAATATTAGATACAAAAAATGCGATCGCTCACTTTTGAGTCAGCCGAATGCCAGCACCTTGAAACCTATGTCAGTTGGGAGGGCGAGGCCTGTGGAATCACTAAATTTTAGACTCAACCCATCGCCAAATCTGCCCATGAACTTGACCGGGCGAACACTTAGTAGTATCACTGGATATGGTTGAAACCAGTTTATCTTGATCCCTGTCGCTCCCCTTCGGTGATGACCGAAAAATTTGAAGTTTGCGATCGCCCCGAAAAAGATTTGTTTCCTTGCCAGTCCCCAATTTCAACGGTGAAACCAATCTCAAGTCCACAAACTGGGATATTTCAACCTGAACTGATATCAGGAGGTACTTTTGTACGCATCAAAACATCTGGGAAGCCACCTGCTCCCTATGTCAGACATGGAGCTAATTCGCCTGTGGGTAAACCGCAAATCCCCCCGCAACCGGCGCTTTAGCTGGCAGGCGGCCAACCATTTTCGAGTGTTTGTCGCAAAACCGCTGGCACAAGTTACTCTGACTGATGTCGAGACTTTCGCAGCAGCGATGAGAGCTCGGAAACTTGCACCGCGTTTTTACAAGCAAACCTTGCTAGCGCTGAAATCGCTGTTCGCCTTCGGCCAGCAAACGAAAATTTTGCCCGCAACACTCCCCCTTCACCGGTGGCCGGTTCTGCGCCGGAATCGGTCTAAACGCCTTCGTTTTCAACTCTCTTGGGGTTTCTTAATCTGTTTGTGCTTTTTCTTAGGTAGAATGACGCCGAGACTGTGGGGACAATCGGTCTCGGCAGGAAGCTCGCCCGCCCCGAAACGGCTGCCGGAAGTTGCGACGATCGACTCACCAGACAAACGAGAGGATAACATCGATCGCGATCGATCGCCCGAAACTCCAACCCTGAATTCACCAGAGCCCAGACTCGATAGCAGACTCGATAACATCAGCCCCGAACGTCGAGTCAAAGCCTTTCTCGACACCATCGCAGCCGCCGAAGGAACCGCTAGCCCCGACGGCTACCGCACCCAGTACACCGGCACGAAATTTGTCAGCTTTCAAGATCATCCCAGAGAAATGAGGTGCGGCCGTCGCTACGGCAAAAAACTCTGTTCCGACGCAGCGGGGCGATATCAGTTTCTCAGCACCACTTGGGACAGATTTGCCAAAAAATTTGGCGTCCGCGATTTCAGCCCAGAAAATCAAGATTGGATGGCTATAGAGTTAATCCGAGAAAAAGGTGCATTAGAAGATATAGAAGCGGGTCGATTGGAGCCAGCAGTCAGAAAACTCGCTTACATCTGGCCTTCTTTTCGCCGTTATGGTGGTTCTGTAGAATCGTCGATGCCCAAACTCGAAGCAATGTACCTGCAAAATTTGGGAATTTACCGGCAAGGATTGGTGGTTAGCAATTAGTCAAAAGTTCAAGGACGAGTTTAGATTCGAGTTTGGGAATTTTGGATTAAATTTTGACATCCAAAATTGAAAATGGGGTAGTTATGGGTGATGTCTATTCCGGTTGTATCGAAATGATTAAACCACAGAGGGCACAGAGGACACAGAGAAAGAGAAGAGAGAGATAATAATTCCGATGTCAACGGATTAGATAGGATGTCTATTCTTCGGAAATTTAAAAATTAGGCTAATTTTCCATCTTCCATGTGAAGGATGCGATCGGCAATATCCAAAATTCGGTTATCGTGGGTTACTAACAAAATAGTACAGCCCTGTTCTTTGGCTAGTTGCTGCATCAAATTCACCACTTCGCGACCGGATTTGCTGTCCAGGGCGGCTGTTGGTTCGTCAGCTAAAACAATTTGCGGTTGACTGACCAAAGCGCGGGCGATCGCAACTCTTTGTTTCTGTCCTCCAGACAAATCATCTGGATAATAGTTAATCCGCTGTTCCAGTCCTACTAACTCTAGCATTTTTGCAGAGCGATCGCGCATTTGAGAACGCGATAAATTGCCGTGAACTTCCAAACCCATTTGCACGTTTTGCAGCGCCGTCAAACTGCGGTGTAAGTTGTGCGCCTGAAAAATGTAGCCTATTTTGCGCCGCGCCTTCACCAATTGGTCTGCGCTCGCTTTGCACATTTCTTGACCGATAATTTTGAGACTTCCCGATTGACCGGATCTCAGCCCGCCAATCAAAGTTAAAAGCGTAGTTTTTCCCGAACCAGAAGGCCCCGTCATCAGCACAATTTCACCTGCATTAATGTCGAGATTAATGTCAAAAAGTACCTGTTTTCGCAGTTGACCTTGACCGAAGTAGTGGTCTAGTTGGTGCGCGGAAATTATAGGTGCAGGAATCTGTAAGGCGTTGGTTGTCGGGTCGAGAGTAGTAGAATTCATAACTTCTTGGTTTGAGGTTTGAGATTGAATGATTCATCGCTTACATCGCCTAAATAGCCGAGTAAAAAGAAGAAAATAAGTTGACAAAAAATATGTTGGTACTCAGGAATTTCTACCAAATTTAGCTTTAATACCCCTTTATTTTTTAGTCGGCGGAGGCGGACTTCATTTGTGTAGGAAAGGTTTCAATCACCGAGTATGATAAAGTGTTTTATAACCCGGATTTAGTGTCCTTCAGACTCACTTATATCATGTCCGGTCGAGCGACCTCGATTTTTGTAGGGGCGGGTTCACCAACAATACCGGCCAATAATTGACCATCTCAAAAACCCGCCCCGACCGGAATATTATGGTTAATCGTGAGGACATGATATTCTTCATTTTCCCTCAAAACATATCTGCCGGATCTGCTGCTTGCAGCTTGCGAGTAGCAATTGCTCCCGAAATAGTACACATTATCACGTTCAAAAGTAATACTATAACTGCTCTAAGCAGCGTCATATAAAGGGGTAAGTTTGTAGCTTTGCGAGTTAAAGAATAAAGTCCGAAAGAAACTCCTACTCCTGGCAAAAAACCGAGGACAGAAAGAATTAGAGCTTGTTCAAAAACGATGCCCAGTAAATAAACATTGCGGTAGCCCATCGCTTTGAAAGTAGCGTATTCTCCCATGTGGTCGCTGACATCGGTTGAGAGAACTTGATAAACAATAATTACTCCTACTACAAAACCCATCGCGACGCCTAAATTAAACACAAAGCCGATCGCAGTATTCTTAGCCCAGTAATTTTTCTCAAAATCGATAAATTCTTGCTTTGTTAATACCTTGACATCCGGCGGTAAGTATGCTTTCAAAACTTGTTGAACTTCCACGGGGTCAGCACCCGGTTCCAGTTGAATTAATCCGGCATTAACACTCGCGGCGTTTTGTCTCGCAAACAGGCGCAGGTAATTTTGATCGCTAGTCATCAAAATACCGTCGGCGGCAAAAGATGCTCCAACTGTGAATAAACCGCTGACGTTAATCGTGCGCCGCTCGACCTCAGCTTTAACAGACTTTCCTTGATCGAGTTGCGCGATCGTTCCTTGGTAATCTCCCCTAGAAGCTCGATCGAACAACACGGTATCCGGCAATTTAATCGCGTTCAAATTTTGGTTAACTTCGGGAAGCGCAAAGGCGGGGCGATTCGGATTGAAACCCACCACCATCAGCGACGTTTCGCGCCGAGTTTCGGGATTTTTCCAGTTAGCAATTTTCACGTAAAGCGGTTCGGCTGATTTGACACCCGGTACGTTCATTGCTTGATACAATCGGCGCCTGGGGAAGGAAGACAAATTAATCAAATTTCGCGCTTGGGGGTGAATCAAAACTAAGTCTGTTTCCAAGCTTTGATGCAGCCGCGTATTGCTGGTGTAAAGCGCATTTTGAAAGCCTAACTGCATGAACATCAAAACGTCAGCAAAGGCAATTCCTGCTACTGCAACGAGCATTCGCCCTTTGTCGTGACTCAGTTGCAGCCATCCGAGGGAAGTTCTGCGTCTTAATTGTTCTAAGGGTTTGATTAGTCCAATCATAGGATTTTAGATTTTAGATTTTGGATTTTGGATTAAAGACAGCAACCTGATGTTGGAACAATTCTTAATCTTTAATAATTAAGTCAGAATGATTCATCTCTCTATTCTCTTCCTCTGTGTCCTCAGCGCTCTCTGTGGTTAAAAAATTCTTAATCCTTAATTTCCCCGATCGCCACTTTGACTTGCAAATTGGTTAATCCCGCTACTTTCTGGCTGGAAGCTTCATCTAAACGCACTTTTACTTCCACAATTCGACTATCAATATTCGCCGAAGGATCGGTGTTAACAATGTTTTGTCGCTGCACTTGCAAACCAATATGTTCGACTGTTCCCCGCAATTCGCCTGTCAAAGCATCGCTAGTAATTTTGGCGGTTTGTCCGAGGCGTACTTTGTCCACATCGCTTTCGTAGATTTCCGCAACAGCCAGCATCTCGCGAGTTTGTCCGAGTTCGACAATGCCGTCGTTTCCCACTTTTTCCCCCGGATGCGTATGAATTTTCAGGACTTGGGCGTCTCTGGGAGCACGGATGTAAGCTAGATCCAGATTGGCTTTGGCTTGTTTGGCGGCTGAAGCGGCGGCACTGACTTCGGCGGCGGCGGCTGCTATGTCAACGGGACGCACTTCGGCGATGCGATCGAGATTTGCCACGGCTTCATTAATCTGCTGTTGTCGAGATTGCTCAACTTGGCTGAGTTTGGCTTGCGCTTCGTTAATTTGCTGTTGGCGAGATTGTTGAATTTGATTTAATTTGGCTTGGGCTTCGTTAATTTGCTGTTGGCGGGATTCCTGAATTTGATTTAGTTTTGCCTTTCCTTCGTTGAGTTGCTGTTGAGTTGTTTCGGCGGCGAGGCTTTTGCTGTCGCTAGTTGAGGCGGAAATTGCTCCCTGTTTATACAGTTGGGAGTAGCGCTGATCCTCGCTTTGGGCGTTGCGGAGTTCGGCTTGTAGACGGGCAATTGCGGCTTTTTGGGTTTGAATTTCCCCTTGCTGTTCGGCCCTGATGCGGGCAATTGTGGCTTGTTGCGCTGCGATTTCGGTGCTGCGATCGACTTCTAGGCGGCTGACGATCGCCTGTTGCGCTGCGATCTCGTTGCTGCGATCGGCGGATAAACGGCTAATAGTCGCTTTCTGGGCTTGAATTTCGCCGTTTTTGGCTCCAGCTTTGACTTTTGCTAGGTTTGCTTCGGCGACGCGCACTTGTTCTTGAGCTTGGTCGAGGGCGGCTTGCAGGCGATCGCGACTATCCAAAATTGCGATCGCTTGGCCTGTTTTCACCCTGTCTCCCTCTTTGACCAAAAGTCGATCGATCCGGTTTCCTTCCGCCGTACCGGAGGCGGAGACTTTAATTACTTCTCCTCTGGGTTCGAGTCGTCCCAAGGCTGTAACTGTTGTTAATTGGGATGCTGTGACGGCTGCTGCTGCGGCTACTGCGTTCGGATCGGGTATGCGCGATCGCCAGATCGTGTAGCCTGTGGTTCCCGCTGCCCCCAGGGTTGCTACTGCGGCCACAACTAGGAGTTGTTTAACTAGGGATGGATTTGAGGATAAGCCGTCCGCTGTTGGTTGGTGTACCATGACATACCTCTTTGTGAGAAAATAAGACTAAACGGTTTAGTTCCGATGTCTTCTCATACTAAACCGTTTAGTATAATAATGTCAAGCTCCCAAATAAAAATTACAGAAGCAAGGTATGGCAAGGACAAAACCGATCGAACCAGACGCAGCAGGAGGTGACAAAACCGAGCAAATCCTGCAAGGTGCGATGCAAGAATTTTTAGCCCACGGCTACGCGGGCACGAGTATGGACAAGGTAGCGAAGACGGGGGGAGTGTCCAAAGCCACGGTTTACAGCTATTTTCAAGATAAAGAGGGATTGTTTGCGGCTTTGGTACAGCGACTGGCGCGAAAAAAAGTCCATTTTACAGTGCTGGATGAAGAACCTGCCGTAGCGCTGCGATTCGCTGCCACAACTATATTGGATCAGGCGACCCAGGAACCAGAATATCTCAATTTTGTGAGGTTAGTGATTGCGGAGTCAGGGCGTTTTCCCCAGCTCGCGCAGACTTTTGTGAGAAACTTAGCTAAACCGGGTATCGAGCGGCTAGCGGAATATTTGGCATCGCATCCCGAGTTAAAATTATCCGATGCGGAGGCAACGGCGCGGATTTTTATCGGATCTTTGGTATATTTTCAGTTAATGCAGGAAATGATGCACGGTAAAGAGATTATCCCAATGGAGCGCGATCGACTGATCGACGGTCTGCTGCACTTGATTTTAGGCCCGGAGTCCAATTCCTAAGTGCGATCGACAAAATCTAGGAATTTTATTTGACGATTATTTAAATGCCATAAAGAGCGAGATCCCTTTATGGCTGCGATCGCAGGTTTTAGTCAGGTGTTTTTCCTAACCTGTCCCTCAATTCCTCCGCCGATAACTGTGGCAGTTGTTCTACAAACAATGTCAATTCTGCTACAGGCAATGTCAATAAATTAGTAACGGCTGCAGGCAGAATATCGCCCAATTCAGGCGATCGCATTTGCAACGCACTTTCAGCTAACAATTTAACCGCTGCTTCCCGCCCCGATTCATCAACGGTCAGCATCGATATTGCCAGCAACAAAACTGTAAATTCCGCCGCCGCCAACTTGGATATTGGAGATAGAAAAACTGTCATTTTTGGACTTAATTCTCCAAATCTAACTCGCAGAAAATTTTCTAATATTAAGCGCTGTTGTTCTTGTCTGCCTCGTTCTAGTCCTCGTTCTAGCCCTTGTTCTAGTCCTCGTTCTAGCCCTTGTTCCAGTCCTTGTTCCAGTCCTTGTTCTAGCCCCTGTTCTAGCCCTTCTTCTCTAGCTTGTTGCTGTGCTGCTTGTATTTGTTGTTGAAAAAGTGGTGCAATGGCCATAATTAACTCCCGCTCTTCTGGCTCTAATTCTTGTGGCGCATCGGTTACTAAATTGGACTGTAACCGATACAGCAATTCTAGCGCGATAATCCGCAACGGATCGTCCGCAGCTAAAGCGCTTAATTGGGAAATAGCCCTTTGCTGCACTCCCCCTTTGCCCAAAATCCTCAACCACAGCGTGTCTGGAGTTTCTGGCAACTGGTGAATCGCCACAATTGCAGTCCGCAAAGATTCCCCCAAAAAATAGATTCCCTGCATCCAATTCTCTGTGTCTGGTATCGCATTAAAGCTATCTACCAATGCTTTCGATGCTGTGGGCATCAAAATCCACAGTTTGGGTAACTGAGTATCATCATAGCGAGTATTTTCTCTCCTAAATTTTCGCTCCAACTCACCTCGCACGTCCAATAACTTGCCCAGACAGCTACAAATTTCGCTGACGTTTGCCGGATTGCGAAACGGTTCAAAAATTGCAGTGGTGTTTGCCATTTTTCCCAACAATCCCAGGGTTTCTGAGTATTCGGGAAGGGCGGTGCTGGGAGTGAAATAAACATCGATTTCTCGGACTTCTGAAGTCACATCGCGGCCGATATTAACCGTTCCGATCGGCGACAGCAATTCCTCCAGGTATTCTTTGGCAAAGAGATCATGAATAAATCGCGTCATAAGAAATTATTTCAAACAGTAAATAGATCTTTTAGCCGTTTTCTCACCCATTCTACAGGATTTTCATCCTCTTCTGCTGCATCTACCAATTCCATTTCTCGCAATAATTGCTGTCTCTCGCTGAGTTCTTCTTTGTGTTTGACTATTTCTTTAATAATCTGTTCAGATAAATCCGGTCGTTCAGTTAAAACTTTCTGGAAACCTTCTTTATTGATGGCAAACAAAATTGTTTCTTCCAAAGCTCTTACCGAAGCAGTTCTGGGGATTCCCAACATTAAAGAAAGTTCACCGAGAAACTGACCACTACCGAGGTTATTCAGATGTTTGTCAATAGCTGCTACAAAAACTTCGACTGAACCTGAAAGAATCATGTAAAAAGCATCTCCGGGGTCGTTTTCGTGAAACAAATATTCTTGCGATCGCAGCCGTTTCCGGTATCCAACTTCAATCAATTGCCGCAATTCAAGGTCAGTCAGGTTTTCAAAGTATTCCACCTCTCGTAGCAAACAGCTAAGCGACGATGGCTTTTTCAGTTTCTCTGCAAAAATAGGCGGTTTTTCCTCATTTTCTGAGTAACTGTTCGGGAGGTCAATTGCAGTTTCTTTTTTGTTAAACATGGACAACAGAACTTCGGGATTTTGCAAATAAATTTCACGGTCATTGAACGGAAATTCGATTTTATGCTGGCGGAAATTGTATTCAATTGCAAAATTCAAAGAACTTTTAATTATTTCTCTTTCAGTCGGCTTGTCCGTCCAAACTAAAAGTTCAAATTTAAAACTATCATCACCAAACTCGACAAACAATACTTTCGGATTCGGTTCGTACAATACTCCAGCTTCTGCGTAAGCAATATTTAACAGAGTTTCTGTCACTAACAGGGGGTTACTATTCTCGGCTACTTCTACGGGAACTCGCAGACAGAGTAGGGAATTTTCGTAACTCCAGTTAACAATTTTGTTGCTAATCATTTTGCTGTTGGGAACAATGACGCTAGAGTCTTCAGTAGTTTGGATGATGGTCGATCGAATCGAGATTTTTTGGACTATTCCCATTAATCCTTCTAATTCCACAAAGTCTCCGACTTTCACCGGCCTGTCTAAAAGCAGCGTTAAGCCGCTGACAAAATTAGTTGTTAAATCTTGGATTCCGAAGCCAATTCCGACTCCCAATCCCCCCGCAACTACTGCAAAAGAAGCGAGGTTGAAGCCGATGCTTTGGATGGCGACTATTACTCCCAAAGCTACTATTAAATACCCAATAATTACTGCGATCGCTTCCCTGTTTCCCTCGTCAATTCCCAGTCTGACGAGCAAGCGTTCCTTCAGGAAATTCGTAAAAGAGCGTGCTATGACAAGGATAGCCATAAACAAGACTATTAGTTCTACCAGTGACTGCAGGGATACTGGATTGTCACCTATTTTAAATAGGGTAGCTGTAAATATTTGCGATATCTGTGTCAACACTTCTTCTGGTATTGTATTCAATTTAAATTCCGGGAATAATGTTTTTTGTGTGGTCATTTTTAAGGAGAGGAGTAAAAAATAAAGTCCTCAGTACCCAATGTAAAAATCAAATACTGAACTCGTTATCATAAATTTTAACCTATTTTTATGGTAAAAAAACTTAAGTCGTTACATAGAGATGTTGTTCCTCATACTACGCAGTTATCCCTATTGCCAATTTTTCGGATACCTGGTCTTCGCAGGCCTGCGGTTAGTGTGCCACTTTTTCGCGTTCCGAGAGCCGACTCATCTATTATTAAAGCGCTCTAGTAACTTTAGTGAACCTTAACTCGATTCGAGTTTATCATACTCTCCACTATTTTTTTTTTTTAAGTCCCGTTATCAAGTTAAGCAGGGATTATTCAATGACTCTTTAAGTGGACAAGTCAAATATCCAAGTATTACAATGACTTTAACTGGTGGGAGAGATATTGCTATTACTCTGCCAGTTGCGTCCGTTTTATGTATTATCTAAGTGAAAATTTAACGGATCTAGCTAAAATTGATAACGTTTCAAGAATACTTGGCATTATACCAATATGGGGGACGAAATATAACTTAATCGCATTTGTCAATCCGTAATTTTACTTAAAATACTGCTTGTTTAGGAGTGGAAAATTGGCGATTTGAGGGTAGGTGGACATAAATATGGCGCGAGACATGATTGCTCGATCGCCCAAATCTAAGTTCTCCACGCAAAACCTGAGTAAAGGCTGAGCATAATTACTGATTGACAAATGCTTCCCTAGGTTAAGTTGTCATCAATGTTCTACCGATAGGATTGATTAACAATAGAATTGATGAGAAATAGAAATGCTTGGCGATACATCCGAATAATTAAAAAACATAGTGTCGCAAGGGATACATATCTCGCAGATTGAAAGCCTAATAGTCGCGCTACTGAACGTTTTATTCAGTACCCAAATTGGAGGCAACGAAAACCTTGCGATCGCACAATTGGACAGAAGTTCTAGAATAAAAGCTGAAATGCACGAGCCAACATGAGCAAATTCCCACCAGAGAAAACCCAACCGCCACAGCAAGAGAGCACAACAGCAGAGGTATTGCGACAGGCTCACTTCGAGGCTTTTTTTGCTGCAGCGAATGCCGGACTGATGATTTTAGACCGCCAACTCCGGTACGTCCAAATTAACGAAGCTATGGCAGAGCTCAATGGCATTTGTGTGGCAGACCATATTGGTAGGTCGCTGTGTGAAGTGCTGCCAGAATTGGCTGCGAATCTGGGACCAATTTTGCAAGAAATTCTGGATACGGGCCAGCCAATTCTCGACTATGAAGTAGTGGGTGAAACTCCGAGACAACCGGGCATCCTGCGCTACTGGCAAGCATCTTACTATCCTTTGCGGGATGAAAATGACCTGGTTTTTGGTGTTGGTGCCCTTGTGATTGAAATTACCGATCGCAAGCGGGCAGAACAAAAGCAGGCACGACTGACGGCCATTTTGGAAGCAACTTCCGACTTAGTAGGAGTTTCTGATACGACAGGGCATAGCGTCTATCTCAACAAAGCCGGACAGGAAATGCTGGGGATGTCCCCAGAGGAAGCACGAGCTTCGTTTAGTATAGATTCTGTGTTAGCTCCCTCAGCAACGGCAAAATTCCACAACGAAGTAATTCCCACCGCCTTACGAGAGGGCCGGTGGACTGGTGAAACTCTGTTTTTGTCATGCGATGGGGAAGAAATTCCAGTCTCCCAGGTTTTGATCGTTCACAAAACCGCAGCGGGTGAAGTCGAGTTTATCTCCACTATTGTGCGGGATATTCGCGATCGCAAAAAAGCAGAGGAAGAACGGCAATTGCTTGCTACAACGATCGAGAACAGCCGTGACTTTATTGGCGTTGCCTCAATGGATGGTCGCCCGATGCTAGTGAATCAGGCTGGTCTGGATTTGGTGGGACTCAGTAGTTTGGAGGAAGCCAAAACCAAACACATTAACGACTTCTTTATGGCAGAAGATTTGGACTTTGTACAGCAGTCTATTATGCCTGTAATAATGCAAGAGGGAAGTTGGCGGAGTGATTTCCGCTTCAGAAATTTCCAGACAGGTCAACCCATCCTGGTAGATTACACCCTATTTTTGATTAGACATCCAGAGACTAATGAACCGGTAGGGATTGCCACTATTACGCGGGATATTCGCGATCGCAAAATCGCAGAAGATGTCCTGAAACAAAGTGAAGAAAGATTTCGTTCTTTGATCGAAGCTACCGCTCAAAGTATTTGGATCGGTAATGCTGAGGGCGAATTAGCCAGCGAGCAACCTACTTTAGGTGCATTTACAGGACTGACATTTGATGAGTACAAGGGATGGGGCTGGCTAGACACGATCCACCCAGACGATCGCCCTCATGTTGCTAGTATATGGTCGGCTGCCGTGGCCAATCGCTCGCTCTATGAAGATGAATTACGTATGCGCCGCTATGACGGCGAATATCGGTACATGAGTTGTCGTGGTATACCACTACTGAACGCGGATGGTTCAATTCGGGAATGGATTGGAGCTAATACAGATATTACCGATCGCAAACAAGCTGAAGAAGCTTTGCGCGATCGCAACGTCTTGCTGAGCTCTATTTTGGAAAGTACGCCAGACATAATTGTTGTTAAAGACTGGGAAGGCCGATATGTTGCCCTTAATTCCGAGGTCGCAAAATCCTTTTACGGTAGATCCATTGAGGAAATTATCGGTAAAGATGATTCGGAACTCCTTCCTCCGGCTGCAGCCGTTGCAATAATGGCAAAAGACCGCCAGATCATGGAAGCAGGCCTTACTGAAACCTACGAAGAAGAGGTTTTCAATGGTAAAGAGAATACTTCTTTTTTAACCACAAAAGCCCCTTGGCGGGACGCTCAGGGCAATATTCTCGGCCTGATCGCCATAGCACGAAACATTAACGATCGCAAACAAATGGAAGCAGAGTTGCGCGATCGTAATGCACTGCTCAAGTCAATTTTGGAAAGTACACCAGACTTCATTGTCGTTAAAGATCGGGAAGGTCGTCATGTTGCCCTTAACTCCAATTTGGCAAACTTCATAGGCAAGCCAATTGAGGAAATCATCGGCAAAGATGATTTGGAATTACTGTCGCCTGACACGGCCCGTGCAATTATGGCAAAAGATCGCCAACTCATGGCAGCAGGAATCACTGAGAGTTACGAGGAAGATGTCTTTCATGGTGAGACCACCGGGACTTTTTTTACTACAAAAGCTCCTTGGCGGGATGCTAAGGGTAATATCCTGGGCATCATCGCCACAACACGAGATATTAGCGATCGCAAAAAAGTCGAGCAAACACTCCGTCAAACCCTAGAAATACTAGACTTAGCCAGCGATGGTATCATTATTCGGGATATGGATGACCGCATCATATACTGGAACCAAGGTGCAGAAAAGCTCTATGGTTGGACAAAAGCCCAAGTAGTCGGGGAGTACATTCACACCTGCTTGGAAACAGCCTTTCCTAAACCGTTAGAAATCGTAAGGGCAGAGTTTTTCCAGCAGGGAAGTTGGGAAGGAGAAGTGCAGCACACCACCAGCGATCGTCGGCAGATTATTGTAGCAAGTCGCTGGACATTACAGCGCGATGGGGAAGGAAAGCCTTGTGCCCAACTCGAAATTAATAATGACATTAGCGATCGCAAACAAGCAGAAGATGCTATCAAACAAAGCGAAGAACGCTATCGATCGCTAACCCTTGCCATCTCCCAAATTGTCTGGACAACCGATCCTGAAGGAAGATGCCAGGATTCACCGAGTATGAGAGCTTACACCGGACAAACGGAAGCTGAGGTGGTTGGTTTTGGCTGGTTAGATACAATCCACCCGGACGATCGGGAACGAACAGTTCAGGTGTGGATGGAAGCAGTGCAAACGAGAAGCCTGTTTGAGATGGAATATCGAATGCGCGGAACGGATGGAAACTATCGTTATTTCCAAGTTAGAGGGGTGCCAATTCTGAATGAAGATGGCAGCATCCGGGAGTGGGTTGGCACTTGCATCGATATCCAGGATCGCAAACAAACAGAAATCGTACAGGCAAAAGCCAGGGAAGCTGCAGAAGCCGCAAGTCGGGCCAAAAGTGAATTCCTTGCTAACATGAGCCATGAATTGCGGACTCCGCTTAATGGCATCATGGGCTACGCGCAGATTCTTCAGCGTTCCAAAGTCTTGAATGAAGAAGAGCGATCGCGCATTGATGTTATTTATCAGTGCGGTTCCCATTTACTGACCTTAATCAATGATATTCTCGACTTGTCGAAGATTGAAGCACAGAAAGTGGAACTAATGCCCACAGATTTTCATTTCCCGGCGTTCCTGCAAGGTGTCGCAGAAATGTGTCGCATCCGAGCTGAACTAAAGGGAATTCACTTTCATTTTCCATCAAGCCCCGAACTGCCGATCGGGATTCGTGCGGATGAAAAACGCTTGCGACAAGTGTTAATTAATCTTTTAAGCAACGCTATTAAATTTACAGATGAGGGCACTGTTACTTTTATAGTCAGTTTTGCCACCGAAGAAAAAATTCGCTTTGAAATACGCGATACAGGTACCGGCATTGCACAAGATCAACTCCAAGCTATCTTTCAGCCCTTCGAGCAGGTAGGAGATCGCAGGCGGCAGACGGAAGGTACGGGATTGGGACTGGCAATTAGCAAAAGGATTGTAGAACTAATGGGCAGTACCATTCAGGTTCAAAGTGAGATGAATGTTGGAAGTATTTTCTGGTTTGATGTCAATCTATCTCAAGCCGATGAATGGGTGAAAACATCTCAAATCGACCATCGCGGGCAGATTATCGGCATCAAAGACCGCCAACCTAAGATTGTAGTTATTGATGACAAATGGGCTAACCGTTCGGTAGTTAGCAATTTGCTCAGTCCGATCGGCTTTGAGGTGTTTGAAGCGAACGATGGGCTTGAAGGCTGGGAAAAAATTATAGAGGTGCAGCCAGATTTAATTGTTACCGACCTATTAATGCCAGAACTAGATGGCTTCGAGGTGATTAAGCGGGTTCGAGAATCGGAAAATTTCAAAGACACCGTTATTATTGTCTCTTCTGCCAGCGTATTTGAAACCGATCAATACAGAAGTTTAGAAGCAGGAGGTAATGCCTTTATTCCCAAACCTATTCAGGCAACAGAGCTCCTGCAAAAATTACAACAGTATCTGGATTTGGAATGGGTTTATGAAGCTAATGAAGAGCCACAGGCGATCGCATCAGACACCGATGAGCTAATTGCCCCGCCTGCTACAGAAATGGAAATGCTATACGAGCTGGCTATGAAAGGAAATTTCCTAGAAATAGTTAAGCAGGCGGTATTACTGGAACAAATAGATCCCCTATACATTCCCTTTGCTAAAAGATTGCATCAAATGGCAAAGGACTTTCAAGACGAAGAGATTTTAACGTTTATTCAGTCCTACAAGTAAGGTTTATGAATTCAGAAATTCAAGCACATGGTACGATTCTTATAGTTGATGACAATTCAGCTAACTTGGGTGTCTTATCTGATGCCTTAAGCCAAGAAGGATTTGAAGTTCGGGTTGCGAAATCTGGAAAGATGGCACTAGAGCGAGTCAAATATGCTCTACCGGATCTAATCTTGCTAGATGTAATGATGCCAGAGATTGATGGATTTGAAACCTGTCGTCGATTACAGGCTAATCCAGAAACTAAACAGATTCCCATTATATTTATGACTGCGCTCTCGGATACGGCTAATAAAGTTGAGGGGTTTAAGCTTGGGGCTGTAGATTATATTACCAAACCTTTCCAACAGGAGGAAGTATTAGCTCGCGTCAAGCTGCATTTAAAGCTTCATGTTTTAACTGAGAAATTAGAAGAAAAAAATACATTATTGGAGCAAAAAATTTTAGAAGTTAGCCAAGCCTATGAAGATTTAAAACAACTGCAACTTAAGTTAATTCAAAGCGAGAAGATGTCCGGGTTAGGGCAAATGGCGGCTGGGATTGCTCATGAAATAAACAACCCTATAAATTTCATCTCTGGCAATCTGGGTTATGCCCAAGAGTACGCTCACAACTTACTAAAAATAATACATCTCTATCAAGAAGATTATGTAAATCCCACCCCTCGGATTCAAGCAGCAATGGATGAAATAGAACTGGAATTTGTGGAGGAAGATTTTATCAAAGTTCTTAACTCAATCAACTTAGGAACGCAGCGCATCCAGGAGATTGTTAAGTCTATGCGAATCTTTTCTCGCCTAGATGAGGCAGAGGTGAAATCTGTAAATATTCATGAAGGAATTGATAGTACACTCACCATCCTGCATCATCGTTTAAAAGCCAAACCAGAGCATCCTGAGATTGAATTAATAAAAAAGTACGGTCAGCTTCCACCAGTAGAATGCCATGCCGGACAATTAAATCAAGTGTTCATGAATATTATTTCCAATGCCATTGATGCTTTAGAAGAATCGAATCAGCAGCGTTCTTTTGCAGAATTTAAACAACACAAGAACCGCATTCAAATTGCTACAAAAGTAATTGATGAGAATTGGGTGGCTATTCATATTAGTGACAACGGTCGGGGAGTTTGCGAAAGTTTAAAGCCGAAACTATTTGACCCTTTTTTTACCACGAAACCTATCGGTAAAGGAACTGGGTTGGGGCTATCTATCAGTTACCAAATTATCGTTGAAAAGCATGGGGGCAGATTATACTGCCAGCCTGGATTAGGAAAGGGAATAGAATTCGTCATTGAAATTCCTATTCGGCAGCAAGCTTGTAAAGCTGCTTAGTTTCCTGGTACAATGTCTCTTAGGAATGAGAATTAAATAACTTCCACTCTTGAAAGTGGGATGGGCGTCCCGCCCGTCCTTTTTGGACG
>NZ_JAUBUC010000045.1:0-16922 GCF_036705285.1 Microcoleus sp. B4-C1
ATCATCAAGACGCCGAACCAACCTACATAAATGCGGTTGTCGGTTGATGTTACCCACTCACAAAAGCGTTCCCAGACGTTGGCGCTTTCGCGCTGCTGTAAGGTTGTTGTCATGGTTTTATGATTGCTGTATTTGGTTGTCAATGTTCGGATGATGTTTATATTATTACGCCTATCGTTAAGGTTTGTAAAGGGGTCTGACGACAGTTAAACTGATGAGTGTGATTAGGAAAGCTGATGAGAGGAAAGAGATGGCCCATCGCCCCCGCACGAAAAGAGATGACAGCGTGCACACGCGGCGCACCTCAAGCCTAACGAACGGGAGCTATGGGAGGTGGAGAAGGTAGAGGAACAGGAGCGATCGCAGGTGGAGAGGCAGGGATGCGAGGAGGTGGAGAAATCCTGAACTGCAGGAGTTGCTGGGGGGTGAGCGATCGCAAAATTCTCAGTCCGAGAGTGTCTCTGGAGATGCTTAAAGCGTAGGATGGCTCCAAATACGGGCGGAAATTTGATTTGTTGTTCAAATAGCTTTCCATGAACGCTAGGCTGAGTCCGCTGAGGTAGCGGCGGGCTAAAGCTGGTTCGGGCCCGATCGCCTGTGGTGGTGGCAGAAAGAGGCTTTGAGGGGATTCCTCGATCGTTGAGAAGTGAGTCCCGTTGTTCATCAGTACGAGATATTTGTTGGGCGATGTCAGCCATGTGAACGGTTGAATTTGTTCGAGCAAAGCGGGGGCGACTGTATCGGCGCTGCCTGCGATTAGCATGACGGGGATTTGGATTTTGCTGAGGTTTGTTTCTCCGAGAATGCTGCTGGCGATCGGGTTAACGGCGATCGCAGCTTTGATGCGCGGGTCGCCGAAATTGTACTGGTTGCGCTCTAGGCCGCGGGCGCGGCACTGCAACAGTAGGGAGAGGTTCCAACTATCGTTCTCGAGTCCGCAATCTTTGTCTAGCTGTGCAAAATTAATCCCTGCCCCGGCTAATGCTAAAGCCGTATAGCCACCGAAAGACTGGCCGATGACGCCGACTCGCTGCAAGTCGAACTGCCCTTGGTAGGCCGGATCGGTTGTAGAAAGTTTGGTTAAATAATCGAGCAGGTCTTTGATGTCGAGGGGGCGGTTGACAAATTCTGCTGGTTCTGCTACTTGATTGGCTCTGCCTGTTACTAAGTCTTGGATTTGTTGGGCGTTGCTGCCGGGGTGTTCGGGGACAGCGACGGCAAAGCCGTAGGAGGCTAGGTGTTTGGCTAAATATTGAAAGGAAATGCGATCGGAACCTAAACCGTGGGAAATTACTACTACTGGGGCCGGTTGGGGGCTGCCCTGTGGTAGGTAAATGTCCATATCAAATGTGCGATTGCGATTTGGACTCGTCAGAGTTACCGATGATTTTTTCCAAGTATAGGGGCCAGGTAGCTGGGGCTGCTGCATTTGGGCGGGCGGTATGGTGGGTTCTAAGGCTGCTTGTGCTTCCGACAACTGGGCGACTCCGGCGATCGTCTGATTGGAACGGTTGATCAGCGATGTCAGCTCGTTGGCGATACCCAAGGCGCGGGCGATGTCAATCCTGATGCCATAGGTGGGGAATTTCCGCAGCACGTTGAGAATTGTCAGGCCTTCTGGATCTGAGGCTGCTAAAATCAGGGCGGCTCGGATGGCATAAAATCCGGGCTGCCGAGCTTTGGTTTGAATTACTCGGCCCAAGCGTTTCAGCAGCACTTCTCCTTGAGGCGTGTAGAGAAATTGGGCGATCGTCACGTGGCTGATTTCAGCCTTCGCTTGCAGGGCGCTGCGAATCTCAGCTAGCTGAGATGCTTTGACGTACTGAGCGAAGCCGTCCAAGTTTGAGTCTATTTTGCCTTCTTTGGCGAAAAGTGCCAGAGATTCGATGGGAACTGATTCTTCTAGTGGCCCGTAAGTTACGTAAATTCGCTCGGCACCCATTGCCGGTGCGGCGGTGCAAACAGCAGTGAATGCACACAATCCTAGGTATTTTTGGGCGATCGAGCGCCGAGTACCCAGGGCAGCAGTGGAGAGACTCCGAAACAGACAGTTCATAAGTTTCAAACCTAGGACTTCTAATAATTAGTCAGTGAAACGATGTAAATTGTTTCACTAACATTTAATACCAAAAAATCGATCTGTTGCTTCGGATGCTTCCGAAATTAGGTTATCTTGGGAAGCATAGCCAAAAGAGCAATTTTCTGACCTGACAAGACTAGCTGAAATTTAAAATTCAACGCCGAGGGGTCAAACCTACTGGAATGCCCATTAATTATTTTTTCAGCAAGGCCAAGATATTTTCGATCGAGTTTGTAACTACAGCCTGAGTGAGAGAATTTATGATGTTCAATGCAACTGCTATCCTGATTGACGCTTTTGTGCAAGAGTTGCAGGCCGGCTACCGTCGCACCTACGGCAAGTACAAGCCTGACTACCCTGAAATTATCGCCTGGGCAGGGACTATGGCTCTGGAAAATATCGCTAATTGCGATGCTCTTTACCACAATGTGGAACACACAATGCTCGTGGCTTTGGTGGGACAAGAGATTCTCCGGGGCAAGCATATTCGGGAAGGCGGAGTGTCGCCGGAAGATTGGCTGCACTACCTGATCTCGCTGCTGTGTCACGATATCGGCTACGTCAAAGGTGTTTGCCGCCAAGACCAAGAAGCTGTGGGACTATATGCTACGGGTATTGACGGGGGCATGGTTTCTGTGCCGATCGGGGCAACTTCTGCCAGTTTAACTCCTTATCATGTCGATCGAGGAAAACTCGTAATTGACGAACGCTTCGGCGGCCACACATTAATTGATGCCGAACAAATCAAGCGCAATATTGAATTGACGCGCTTCCCAGTTCCTGCTAGCGAAACTCATCAAGACAGAAACAATTATTCTGGACTCGCTAGAGCCGCCGATTTGATCGGCCAGTTGAGCGATCCAAATTACCTGCGAAAAATAAGTGCCTTGTTCTACGAATTTGAGGAAGTCGGCACTAATAAAATCTTGGGCTACAAATCTCCGGGAGATTTGCGACAAAATTACGCCAAGTTTTATTGGAATGGAGTTTTTCCCTACATTCCAGCAGCTTTGAACTACTTGGAATTAACCCAAGGAGGCAAACAAATTATTGCCAACCTCTACGCCAATGTATTTCAGGTAGAACACGCTGAACCGCTCGCTTTCACAAAGCCAAACGCTCAAGAATTTACCAAATCCCGCGCCAATAGCAACTTGAACATCGAAAAAGATGGTGATAATCTTCAACCTTCAATGTCCGGGGAAAACAAGAAATTTACCGAGTTTCCCGACTTAAATTTGTGATGGCTTACGCGCTGAATTCTACAGCTATAAAGAAAGGCGAGTCAGTGGATTTTAAAATTGAGAATGTGGCCTGACTGGTTTGGCGCAACGTTCAGCGTTCAATCAGTCGAAGGATTTGAAATTTACTCCATAGATGAATCGGGGAGGTTGAACAAGAGTCGAAAATTTTGGCCGACTGGCAACTCCTGTCGGAAAGTAAGTATCCGTTTTTGGGCAGGGTGACAATTAGGATAAGTTTTGATTTTTTAGTTGCTATATCTTGGTTTTTAGCTCAAATTGACATTGATCATCTCCAATCAAAAATCGGTCTGGCAGCACAGAGGTTGCTCGATCCTTTTTTTTGAGCTAAAATGGAGAGTTATAATCAAAAATATAACATCGAAAATCGAAAACCTTAAATCGATATGGCAGCAGAGATTCAGCAGCAAATTCAACAGTTGAGGCAGCAGCTACAGGAAGCTAGCTATGCTTATTATGTTCTCGATGCGCCGATTATGCCAGATGAGGTGTACGATCGACTTTATCGCCAGTTGCAAGAATTAGAATCAGATTATCCTGAATTAATTACTGCGGAAAGTCCGACTCAGCGCGTGGGAGAACAGCCTGCTACTCAATTTTTTAGCGTCAAACACAATATTCCTCTCTACAGTTTGGAAAATGCTTTTAATTTTGAGGAATTTGCTAAATGGCAGGAACGCTGGCAAAGGGTAGCACCTTCCCTAACCCCCGGTCAAGAAGGAAATGCACCCCCCCTAGCCCCCCCTTATCAAGGGGGGGGACAAGAGGGAAATGTACCCCCCCTAACTCCCGGTCAAGAAGGAAATGCACCCCCCCTAACCCCCCCTTATCAAGGGGGGGGACTTGATGGAAATGCACCCTCCGTAACCCCCGTTCAAGAAGGAAATGCACCCCCCCTAACCCCCCCTTATCAAGGGGGGGGACTTGATGGAATAACATCTTCCATTAGCAATAAGGAAAATAGGGAAATTACTCCCCCCTTTAGCAAGGGGGGGTTGGGGGGGGTTTCCTATGTTTGCGAGTTAAAAATTGACGGTTCTGCTTTAGCGTTAACCTATGAAAATGGGATTTTAGTTCGCGGTGCAACGCGGGGAGACGGCATTGCCGGAGAGGAAATTACTCAAAATGTCAAGACTATTCGTTCGATTCCTTTAAAGCTCAATTTAGATAATCCGCCGCCTATTGTGGAAGTGCGCGGAGAAGCTTTTTTGTCTTTAGCTGTGTTTGAGGAAATTAATCGGGAACGGGAAAAAGCGGGGGAACAATTGTTTGCTAATCCTCGCAATGCTGCGGCGGGTACGCTGCGGCAGTTGGATTCTAAAATTGTGGATAAGCGACGGTTGGATTTCTTTGCTTATACTCTGCATTTAGATCAAGGTAACGAGGGTAACACGCAGTGGGATTCGTTGGAGTTGTTGCGAAGAATGGGGTTTAAGGTGAATCCCCATCGCAAAATTTGCTATTCTTTGGATGAGGTTCGCGAGTATTACGAATATTGGGATACAGAGAGGCGGAATTTGCCTTACATGACGGATGGGGTTGTTGTTAAGATTAATTCGGTTTTGCTGCAAAAACAATTGGGTTTTACTCAGAGGTTTCCGCGTTGGGCGATCGCCCTGAAGTATCCCGCGGCGGAAGTCCCTACAATTGTAGAAGCTGTCACCGTACAAGTAGGGAGAACCGGGGCTCTGACTCCTGTAGCGGAACTGAAACCGGTGCATTTGGCGGGGACGACGGTTTCGCGGGCTTCTCTCCATAATAGCGATCGACTTTCCGACCTAAATCTCCATATTGGCGATACTGTGATTGTCAGAAAAGCTGGGGAAATTATACCAGAAGTTGTGCGAGTTTTGCCGGAACTTCGTCCCCAAAATGCTCAACTTTTCCAAATGCCTAGTTGCTGTCCCGAATGCGAACAGCCTGTGGTTCGGGAAAAAGGGGAGGCCGTTACTCGCTGCATCAATACATCTTGTCCAGCAATTTTGAGGGGTTCGCTGATTCATTTTTGCAGCCGGGATGCTCTGGATATTAACGGTGTTGGCGAAAAGTTGGTGCAGCAAATGGTTGATAGCAATCTGGTGCATTCTGCGGCGGATTTGTACGATTTGACTGCGGAAAGATTGATGAGTTTGGAACGCATGGGTAAGAAGTTAGCAGAAAAGTTGGTAAGTGCGATCGCCCAATCGAAAAATCAACCCTATTCGCGCGTACTTTACGGCTTGGGCATCCGCCACGTCGGCAGCGTGAATGCTCAATTGCTGACAGAAAGGTTTGCAAATGTGGAAGAGTTAGCAGCGGTATCGGCGGCATCGATTGAGGGCGTTTACGGCATCGGGCCGGAAATTGCTCAAGCTGTTTATCAGTGGTTTAGAGTGCCGGCGAATCAAAGTTTAATTGCACGGTTGAAAACTGCAGGCTTGCAATTGCAGTCAGAAGTAAAAAATCAGAATTCAGCCAGCACAAATTTACAACTTACAGGCAAAACTTTTGTGCTGACGGGAACTTTGCCCACTTTGAAACGAGATGAAGCTAAAGATTTGATTCAAAAAGCAGGAGGTAAAGTCACAAGTTCTGTGAGTGCTAAAACTGATTATGTAGTTGTCGGAGAAGATGCCGGTTCTAAGTTGGAAAAGGCTCAATCTTTGGGAATCAAACTACTTTCGGAATCTGACTTATTAGAACTGCTATCCAAACCATAAATGATTGGTAAAAGTCAATATATCTCTCTCTTTGCTCTTTCTCTGCGCCCTCTGCGCCCTCTGCGGTTCAAAAAAAAGCTGATTCACTTGAGCCGTTTTCCAAGAACATCGCCAACAATTCTATTGCCATAAGTGCAAAATAGCCGTTCGCGAATTGGGCAATACCTCAAAAGGCATAGAAATCGCGACCGCCCTTGGTGAATGTACATACTTCCCCGGCGGTGCTGCGCCAATCGGTTGTCGGTACAGGCGAGTTTTGCTAAAATTTGATAAAGTTTGCAATAGCGATCGCAACTGCCAGATTAGCCAAGTCCCAGCAATCACAGGAGATACATTATGTCGGAAATTCCAGCAGAACAAGCACAAACAAACTTGCCAACTCCAGAAATAACTACCGAAAGCTCAATTTCTGGGGTGGAAAACGTGAAAAATAGTTTGGGAAACGTCCTAAATAGTTGGAAGTTGAAAGCAGGATTAGCAGTTGCTGTACTGTTTGCAGTGTCGCTATTTGCATTCTACTGGCAGCATAACATTGCAGTCGTAGGTATGAAGAGTTGGGCGGCGCGATCGGGTGCTAATCCGATCGAATGTATGGTAAGAGATACTAATAACGACCAGTATGTCAGTTGCAGTGCCCTCCTCGATCAGCAGATTGTCCCTCTTGAGTGCAGTTCGAGTTTGTTCAATATCGGCTGTCGAGTCAATTACGGAACTGCGGCACCAAATCCGAGACAGATGAACCCTAGATAGAGCATCTGGGGGTTAGAGATGATTGTTTAACGAACAGATTTGCTACTTAAAATATGGGACTTACAAAAAAACTCTCACCGTGAAAATACTCCAACAATAAAAATCGGAAAACTCTTGTTTTTCCTTTGTAAATTAGCAGGTAATGAAAGTTACCTGCTATTGCCATGAGGTAATCTGTGATAGAGGATGTGCGACAGTATATTAATGTGAAGATTTCACCTTTAGCATGGGTATCAAAGCATCCTCTGCCACTATAATGGATCAGTCCGCTCGCCCATAATGATTGCTGACTATCTTTAATAACATTTTCTTCTATCATTGAAACCTGAAAATGATCGAGATTAACGGCTACCAAATTCTCACTCAAATCTACGAAAGTACCAACTCCACTATCTATCGAGGCATCCGCCAACAGGACAACCAAGCCGTCATCCTTAAATTCCTCAAAGAAGACTATCCTACCCCCTCCGAACTGGTTCGCTATAAGCAGGAATATGAAATTACCCGAAATCTGAATATCGATGGAGTAATTAAAGCTTATGAATTAAAACCCTATCAGATGACCCTGTGTATCATCCTTGAGGATTTTGGCGCGTCATCTTTAAAACAGTTGATGGATGAGCGTAGGGAATCAGGCACGGGAGTATTGCCCCTACAGAAATTTCTGAGCATTGCTATTAAAACGGCTGAAATTCTAAGCAGTATTCACGCTGCGAATATTGTCCACAAAGATATTAACCCTGCCAATATTATTTTCAACCCTGAAAGCGGGCAACTCAAAATTATAGACTTTGGTATTTCTACTCAATTCACCCGCGAAAATCCTACCGTCAAAAATCCTAACGTCTTAGAAGGTACTTTAGCTTATATTTCACCTGAACAAACAGGAAGAATGAATCGTTCCCTAGATTACCGCACCGACTTTTACTCTCTCGGTGTCACTTTCTATGAGTTACTGACAGGAAAACTCCCTTTTGAAACAAATGATGCCCTGGAGTTAGTGCATTGTCATATTGCTAAAGTGCCAATTTGTCCTCATCAAGTTAATCCAGAAATTCCCAAGCCCGTGTCAGATATCGTAATGAAACTGATGGCAAAAACCGCTGAGGAGCGATACCAAAGTGGTTTCGGAATCAAAAATGATTTAGCAGAATGTTTGCATCAGTTACAAACCACAGGAAATATATCTGATTTCTCTTTAGGGACTCAAGACATTTCCGACCAGTTTCAAATTCCCCAAAAGCTCTACGGACGCGAAGCCGAAGTAGAAGCACTACTAAAAGCATTTGAGCGAGTA
This sequence comes from Microcoleus sp. B4-C1, assembly GCF_036705285.1. Classification (NCBI taxonomy): domain Bacteria; kingdom Bacillati; phylum Cyanobacteriota; class Cyanophyceae; order Oscillatoriales; family Microcoleaceae; genus Microcoleus; species Microcoleus sp. B4-C1. Next base: position 8,089 of record NZ_JAUBUC010000045.1, read on the forward strand.
GCGGACAATGCCCAATCCCAAATAGAAATGATGTTGGTGGCGGGCTATTCTGGTATTGGCAAATCATCTCTAATAGCCGAAATTCACAAACCAAATACCCGACTGCGCGGCTATTTCACTGCCGGCAAATTTGACCAATTTCAAAAAAGTATTCCTTACTCCGCTGTAGTTAGCGCTTTTAAGGGATTAGTGCGGCAACTATTAACGGAAAGTGAAATACAGCTTCAACAATGGCGAGAAAAACTTAGAAATGCTTTTGGTGTCAATGGTCAAGTGATTATTGATGTAATTCCCGAAGTGGAACTGATTGTCGGCAAGCAGCCTCCAGTGCCAGAATTAGGGGCAACCGAATCACAAAATCGCTTTAATATTGTCTTGGGTAACTTCATCCGAGCCTTTTGCACAAAAGAACATCCCTTAGTCATATTCCTCGACGATTTGCAGTGGGCTGACTCCGCGACACTCAAGTTAATTGAACTGATGATGACAGATGCAAATATGCAATATCTGTTTTTAATTGGAGCCTATCGGGATAACGAAGTCAGCCCCACTCATCCCTTGATCATGACCCTTGATGGATTGCTTAAAGAAGGAGCAACTATCAATTATATTACTTTAGCACCTTTAGAACTAGAAAATATTAGCCAACTCATTGCCGACACATTATATAGCGACAATAAATCAGTAGAATCCCTAGCAGAACTGGTGATGAAGAAAACCGGAGGCAATCCATTCTTTGTCAACCAATTTCTGAAAACTCTGCACGCGGAAAAACTGATAAGTTTTGATGTGCAGCAGCAGAGTTGGCAGTGGAATATTGCCCAAATTGAGGCACAAAATATCACTGATAATGTCGTAGAATTGATGATCTACAAGTTAAAAAAACTGCCTCCTATCACACAGCAGGTTTTACGTTTAGCCTCTTGTATAGGCGCATCTTTTTACTTAAGTACCCTGTCGATTGTTTGTGAGGAACCGCCAGAAGTAATTTTTTCGGATCTACTCGCAGCAATTCAGACCGGATTCATATTGCCAGCATCGGAGTTTGATGAAAACCTATTAATTCAAGATTATAAATTTCTGCATGACCGAGTACAGCAAGCTGCTTATACTTTAATTTGTGAAAATGAAAAAAAAGCAGTTCACTTGAAGATTGGACGCTTGTTACAAGTTAATACTCCAGTGACAGAGCGAGATGCAAAAATTTTCGATATAGTTGAACATTTTAATCTGGGGCGCGAGTTAATTACCGATCAAACCGAAAAAATAGCCTTAGCCAAATTTAATTTAATCGCCGCCCGCAAAGCGAAAGACTCAACCGCTTATCTAGCGGCGCGAGAATATTTGACGATCGGCATATCTTTATTAAGTGGTGATTTTTGGCAAGAAGAATATCAATTGACCCTGCAACTTCATAAGGAAAAAGCCGAAATTGAATATTTAAACAGTAACTTTGATTATGCTGAAGAATTGATCTATTTGGTAATTGAGAGATGCAAAAATAAGTTAGAAAAAGCCGAAGTTTATAATCTTTTAATAGTCATGTTAACCATGATGTCTAAACATGAAAAAGCTATTACCGCCGCTCGACAAGCCTTGAACTTATTGGGAATTGAGTTAACGGATAAAGATTTCACCACGGCTTTACAAAAAGAACTAGCAGAAGTGCGAAAACTTTGGCAACCTGGGGAAATTAGCACCCTACAAGAGCAACCAGAAATGACGAGCCTGGAAATGAGAGCCGCCCTAACTTTATTAGTCAGCGCCGATCCACCAGCTTATTTCAGTAACCCTGAACTGTATGGAATTATTGCGGCAAAAATGGCTTCTATTTGCATTAAATACGGTGCTATTGCTGCTTCCGCTAAAGCTTATACCAGCTATGGACTTACCCTCAGTTCAGTTTTACAAGAATATCGCTCAGGCTATGAATTTGCTCGTTTAGGTTTCAACATTTCTAAGCGCTTTAATGACTCATCCATGAAAGCGAAAGCTGCTAATAACATGGCTAATCACATCCAACATTGGGTTCTCCCCATAAAAGAAGCTGAAGCGATTAATAACGAAGGTTATCAAGCGGGTTTGGAGTCAGGAGAGCTACAGTTTGCCGGCTATATCACCTTCCATCAAATGCTTAATTTTTTTGTTTCTGGTAAAAATCTTCTCGAAATATTAGCGCTTCTCAATGATTATTTAAAATTCACAGCTAAAACTAAAAATTTATTAGCTTATCATACCATCCTTGCCAGTCAACTATTCATTTATAATTTAAGTGGCTTGAGTCCCAAACCCAGAGAATTTGCCAGCGAATCCCTCAATGAAGCTGATTATATCGAAGATTGTCAAACTCATCAAAACTTTTTTGCTCTGGGTAACTATTTAACCTATAAAGCCCAAGTCCTCTACTTGTATGGTGACAATGTTATCGCTTTACATTGTATCCAAGAAGCTCAAACAATGTTACCTTATGTGCAAGGGATGATTACCAATGCCGTTAATAATTTCTATAATTCTTTAATTTTACTGGCTGTTTATCCAACCGTTAGCAAATCAGAACAAATTAGTTATCAAAAACAAATTGAAACCAACCAACAACAGATGAAAATTTGGGCAGATAACTGTCCTGAAAACTTTCTGCACAAATACCTGTTGGTCGAGGCAGAAATTGCGCGTATTTCTGGTAAAGAAATGGAAGCAATAGATTTATACGATCGCGCTATTAGTTCAGCTAATGAAAATGAATACATTCAGAATGAAGCTTTAGGCAATGAATTAGTCGCTAAATTCTGGTTAGGGAAAAGCCAAAATGAAATTGCCAAACTTTACATGAAAAAGGCACACTATGGCTACCAACTTTGGGGTGCTAAGCGTAAAGTAGAGGATTTAGAGCAGAAATATCCGCAGTTAATCTCCAAGGTATCTGCCAAGAAACAAATTGATTTGCAGACTACAGCTAGGGGCACAGCTTATTCGACGACGGGAGGAAATTTTAATATAGACTTGTCCACAGTTATCAAAGCTTCCCAAGTTCTGGCTGGTGAAATTGCGAGCAACAAATTGTTAGAGAAGTTAATGACCATTTTACTGGAAAATGGCGGAGCCCAAAAAGGCTTTATTGTCTTATCAAATAAGGATAACTTAACCATTGAAGCTAGAGGTGAAGTTGATAATGAACAAGTAGAAGTTGGGCAAAGTATTTCGATTGAAGGCAGCGAGAATCTTCCTGTAGGGATGATAAAATATGTAGCGAGAACTCAGGAAGATGTAGTGCTATCAGAAGCTACGAAAGAGGGTGTCTTTACTAGCGAACCCTATATTATAAAAAATCAGCCTAAGTCAGTCTTATGCGCTCCTATTATTAATCAAGGTAAACTGCTCGGCATTCTGTATCTAGAAAATAATCTGACTACGGGAGCTTTTACGCGCGATCGCCTAGAAATTCTCAAAGTCCTTTCTTCTCAAGCTGCGATTTCCATTGAAAATGCCCTGCTATATCGCACTTTAGAAGATAAAGTTCAAGAACGCACGGCTCAACTAGCTGAAGCGAATCAAGAAATTAGCACCCTGAATCAGAAACTCAAGGCAGAAAATATCCGCATGAGTGCAGAACTCGATATAGTCAAACAACTGCAACAAATGGTGTTGCCAAAACAGTCAGAATTCGCAGCAATTGAAGGCTTAGAAATAGCTGGTTTCATGGAACCGGCTGACGAAGTTGGCGGCGATTACTACGACGTATTGCAACAGGATGGTCAAGTCAAGATTAGCATTGGCGATGTCACGGGACATGGTTTAGAAAGCGGCGTGTTGATGATTATGGCACAAACGGCGGTCAGGACGCTTCAGAAAATTAACGAAACAGATCCAGTGAAGTTTTTGGATGTCCTCAACCAGACTCTGTATGATAATCTCCAGCGCATGGACTCCTCTAGAAATATGTCTCTAGCTATCTTAGACTATGCCGGAGGCGTCCTGAAATTAAGCGGACAACATGAGGAAATGATTGTGGTGCGCGCTGATGGGAAATTGGAGTGCATAGATACGATGGATTTAGGCTTTCCCATTGGCTTAGTAGAAGAGATTGGCGAGTTTATTGCTCAAGCAGAAGTGCAGTTAAATCCTGGGGATGTGGTGGTGCTTTATACTGATGGAATTCCTGAAGCTTTCGATATTAATAAAGGGCAGTACGGATTAAAGAGGTTGTGGCAAGTGGTGGTTGAAAATCGTCACCGCTGTGCCCAAGAAATTCGGGAAGTTGTAATTAATGATGTGCGGCAGTATATTGGCGCTCAGAAGGTTTTTGATGATATTACTTTGGTGGTGATGAAGCAGAAATAGAGTTCCCAAACCCCCTGGATAGGCGGTTGAAATTGCGGCTCTTCAGGGGGGAATCCCCCCAACCGCCCCAAGCGGGCATTGCCGCTACTGTAGAAACTTTCGTCCCTCAGAAGCGGAGACTGAAAAATAAAGATGGCAGCTTACCAAGGGCTTCCGATCATGGTGAAACTACTCCAATAATAAGGATGAGAAAAGTTTTGGTTTGGTTGTTGTAAATTAGCAGGTAAATTTAACTTGCCGCCTGTTGTTACTAGCTGTCCGTTTTCCATCCGAACTTTACCGGACATTATTGCTTGTTGAGTCAGTTGCAAAGCTTCTGCTTTAGTTGTGGTTCCTCGCAACTGGTGGTAAAATTCGCTCATCAGCCCCAAAGTGCCTCCATCGTCAACATACCACAAACTCCCTAAAGCAGATTTTGCGCCGGATTTTACTGCTAAACCTCCAAAACCTAACTCTGCTTCCCGATCGCCCATAGCAGTTCTACAAGCACTTAATACTAACAAGTCTACCTGCGGATTGCGCCAATTCAAACTCTCTATGCGATCGAGCTGCAATTTGGAATTCCACATTTGAATGTAGGAATTGCTCGCTTTTCCCGGTTTGAATTCAGCGTGAGTTGCTAGATGAACGATCCGAAATCCTCCCTTGGTGTGTTCCGACGTGAGATTATCTAAAGTGAAAGCAGAATTGAGGAAAGATGGGCCCTGCCACTGAGCCGAAATCGCCTGCAATTCGATCGGCACACTGGGCAAGGGCTGTTGGTCAACAAATTCTGACCTTCCCATTGCTAGCACTGTGGCGTCTCTAACAGCTTTATAATCGGTATTAGTCGAACTAAAACTCGGAATTAGGCTAAAACTGTATTTTTCAATCAAGAAGCCTTTACCGTCGTGCAAAGCGGCAAAGGGCAGGCTTCGCAATCCCGGATCGACTGACAGTAATAAAGTTTGAATTCCTAAGTTTTGTAGGTCTTTTTCTAGGGGTGCGATCGCCCATTTATATAGTTGCTGAGCGGCGGCTAGATAAGTGCTAGTATCGCGTTTTGCGGGATTGGTGATTTCAGCGCGAAACTCCTGGACGGTGGGGAAAAGAGCTGCTTTGTTGGCTTCGGGGACGCTGTAGTGAATCGGCCACCCGGCGGGAGGAACTAAAATTAGTTCCAATTGATCTTCTCGCGAGACCATGTAGATAATACCAGACCGCTTGCCGGTTTGCTGTTCGATATTTTGTAAAGTTTGTTGGGATGTCGAAATCAAGGTTTTTTCCTCTAGGATGTTGGCTTCTACCCCCAGGTATTCTGCAAATTCTTGATTCCTCATTTCTTCGATTCCCCAGACTGTTTTCTGTATGTCGTTACCTTCAAAAAGTCGATCGGGAGACGGAACATATCCCAGAACTAAATTAGAAGTAGGGTTAACTGTTGGTGCTTGTTGGGATGCGAGTGAAGAGGCTACGATGCCAGCGGGTAATTGACTGGTGATACTTTGATCGATGGTTAAAACTCGATGATCGGCAGCAGCAACACCGAGATTGTCTAGCGATCGACTTTCGGGGCGTTTAAAGTCTTGTTCATCGGAGGTTGAGGGTTCGGGTGTGGGTGTATCGGCGGCTGTGGGCGATTTTGGTGCTGTCACAGGTGTGGGCACTTGTATTTCCGTAGGATCGATCGAAGCGGGAGTGACACTTGGAGTGGGAGTTAGGGTGACACTTGGAGTGGGAGTTGGAGTTATTAGCGGAGTGGGAGTGAAAACTGCCGTCGGAGTTGGAGTTACTACCGGAGTTGGAGTTGGAGTTATTAGCGGAGTGGGAGTGACAACTGCAGTCGGAGTTGGAGTTATTAGCGGAGTGGGAGTGACAACTGCAGTCGGAGTTGGAGTTACTACCGGAGTTGGAGTGACAACTGCAGTCGGAGTTGGAGTTACTAGCGGAGTGGGAGTGACAACTGCAGTCGGAGTGGGAGTGACAACTGCAGTCGGAGTGGGAGTTACTACCGGAGTTGGAGTCACACTTGCAGTCGGAGTGGGAGTTACTACCGGAGTTGGAGTCACACTTGCAGTCGGAGTGGGAGTTACTACCGGAGTTGGAGTGACAATTGCAGTCGGAGTTGGAGTTACTACCGGAGTTGGAGTTTCACTCGGAGTCGGAGTTGGAGTTACTACCGGAGTTGGAGTTTCACTCGGAGTCGGAGTTGGAGTTACTACCGGAGTGGGAGTTTCACTCGGAGTCGGAGTTGGAGTTACTACCGGAGTTGGAGTTTCACTCGGAGTCGGAGTTGGAGTTACTACCGGAGTGGGAGTTGGTGTTGGCGGCGGGTCGATCGCGTCATCAGTCGAAAATACAATATTACCAACACTACTAGAACGCGGAAACGACTGCGATGTAATGGTAGATTGTCCCGTGGTAATTGCACCCGCCGTACCGTTGCTAGCAGCATCCCCCACCACAAACGGTTGAATCGGCGTCCCTCTATCTCCCCCAGCGTGTGTAATTGCGATATTTCCGCTACCTGTGCCGCCAGCAGTAGAAATGCTAGCAAATCCCGTCGGCGACAGTGGGGTGGAAAAAGTACCCGTAGCGCGGAAATAATTGCCTGTTATTGCTGTGACATCGCCACCGGTGCCGCCTGTACCGCCTTGGGCATTGATAAACTCTACTTGAATATCGCCGATCGGATCTAAGAACACATTGCCGGCATTTCCGACTATACCGCTAGAGTTAATTTGTCCGGTGGTAATTGAAGTTATCGCCTTAACAGTTATGTTGCCGCCACTGTTTGCCGATGTATTCAAATTGCCTGCGATGAAATTGTTACCAGTTGTAAATAGAATTTCTCCGCCATTAGCAGTAATATTTTTAACGGTTATATCGCCCTTGGCAGTAATATCGACTTTGCCGGCGGTGACATCTCCCGATAAATTGACTTTTTCCGTGTTTAGTGCGGTCAATTGTTGCGCGTTAATTGTCGAGTTTCCTGTCACATTGCCAGCATTTTCGATCGCAAGATTTCCTAACTTGCTGGTGGCACCCACCGCACCGTTGAAAGTTATGCTGCCGCTACCGGAGGCTAGAGTTAAGTTGCGGGCATTAATGCTGTCACTGTCGATCGCACCCAAAGCAATATTTCCCCCTGCCGTACTAAATACCGCATCCTTTGTCAAAAACAAAGCATTGCTAATATTAATGTTGCCGTTATTATTCGTAATATTACCGCCTAATTTAGTATTTAAAGCCCTAAAATTAAAACCAGCATTACTGTTAACGTTTCCAATAAATTCTGCATTTGAGGCACTAACATTCAAAACAGATAATGGCGTTGTTTCTCCGAGATTTCCTTGCACCAACACATTGCCTGTCGCGGCATCTAAGTTCAACAAATGATTACCGTCTATCGCCCCAATTATCTTAATATCTCCGCCGCTGGTACTGAGATTAATATCGTTGCCGAGTGTGACAGTGCCGTTGAGAGCGATCGGATTTTTATTGGTATTGATGCCATCATTCAAATTAATTGTGGCAGCCTTGAGAGCAATGCTGCTGTTGTCATTGCCGGTAATAGTGCCATCAAGTGCGATCGTACCCGTTCCCGTTTGAATATTTACTGGATCTAAAAATGTAAAATTAGAGGAAATACTAACATTTGCACTGCTATCCGATCGCCCGATCGCGATCGAGCTAAATCCATTTTGAATCAAATTAAGTTCCGCAGCAGTCAAATCTAAAGCGCTAGTATTGTTATCTGTTCCGCCAACAACAATATTTTGTCCGGCTGTTGCGGGTTGCAGCGTTAGCGCGCCCGTACCCGAAACATTCCCCGAAAAATCAATTTCACCTGCCCTTAAAGTCAGCGGGTTACTACCTGCTGACAAACTCGAACCGAAATCAATAGTTGCATCCCCCAGTGTAAAAGTTACAGGAGCTTTTAATGTCACTGGATTGCTAAAACTAATGTTATCATTAGTTGTGGTGATATTTTCGCTAACCGCAACATTTCCCCCGCCATTTTGAATAAATGCACCGTCCAAGTTCAGGTTTTTCTCAATATTGAGATTCACCTTATTGGTAATTGTGAGCGTGCCGTCGTTGGTGGTTGTTACAGTTCCTTTGAGATTAACATTGTCCGCAGCAATACCGAGATTTCCAGGTGCGTCAACTGTATTATTGAAAGTAATGTCGCTGCCTGCGAGAATCGGATTATTGGCAACCGTCACAGCATCTGCATAAGTTTGAGTGCCGGTTGTAGTGACATTCCCGCCTAAAGATATCTTGCTGTTGGCAGTTAAACTTGTGAGAGGAGTTGTTTCGCCGATCGCACTTTTGAAGGTAAGATTACCGCTAGTCGCCTTCACAGTCAAATCGCTGGTACCATCAACAGTATTATTGAAAGTAATGCTGTCACCTGAAAGAATCGGATTGTTGGCAATTGTAACTGCATCTCCATAAGTTTGAGCACCAGTTGTACTCACATTTCCCTTGACTTGAGTTGTGCCGCCAGCATC
>NZ_JAUBUC010000045.1:17022-55957 GCF_036705285.1 Microcoleus sp. B4-C1
TGTAGTCAAACTCGCGGCATTGACTGTTTGATTAAATGCGGTTGTGCCTGTAGAGTTAGCTGTTAAATTGCCGATCGGAGTTACAGCACCAACTGCACCATTGAAGGTAACATTACCAGTACCGCCATTCACAGTTAAATCGCTGCTACCGTCAACAGTTGTATTGAAAGTAATTTCGCTGCCGGAGAGAATCGGATTATTGGCAATTGTAACTGCATCTCCATAAGTTTGAGCGCCAGTTGTAGTAACATTTCCCTTGACTTGAGTTGTGCCGCCAGCATCTGTAGTCAAACTCGCGGCATTGACTGTTTGATTAAATGCGGTTGTGCCTGTAGAGTTAGCTGTTAAATTGCCGATCGCATTTGTTGGATTCCCAACTGCACCATTGAATGTAACATCACCGCTAACCGCCTTCACAGTCAAATCACTGCTGCCGTCTACAGTATTATTGAAAGTAATTTCGCTGCCTGCGAGAATGGGATTGTTGGCAATTGTCACTGCATCTCCATAGGTTTGAGCGCCAATTGTAGTGACATTGCCCTTAAGTTCGGTTGTACCGCCAGCATTGGTGGTGAAACTGGTAGCTTTGACAGCATTAAATGTAGTTGTGCCAGCACTGGTGACGGTGACATTTCCTAATGATCCAGTACCGGGCAATCCATTAGCATCAATGCTATTTATCTCGACTTCATTGGGAGTGGCGATCGCAATATCTCCGGCGCTACCAGAAGTAGAACTAGAATTCCAAACAGTTCCTGGGGCTGCAATAATATCGCCATTTGTGCTAGTGAGCTCGATTTTTCCGCCAGCACCAGCAGTGGAACTAGAGTTAAGATTGCTAGCGTTAATCGTATTGTTAGCACTGAGTGCGATCGGGCCACCATTTCCGATAGTGGATGTGGTATCAATTGCCCCTGCTGTCGTATCAATATTGCCATTAGTGCTGCTAAGGGCGATCGCCCCTCCGGGATTTCTCATACTACCAACAGTAATATCGCCTGTAGTTTCAATCGAAAAATCGATCGGACTCTTAACATCCAAAGAATTGATTGTTTTCAGGGAACCTAAAGGTACTGTATTTCCAATGGGCCCGTTGACATTAATCACGCCTGTTCCCGTAGTCAAAACTAGGTTGCCATCGCCGTCAACCGTTCCCCCAAAATTAATGTCACCGGCATTATTTAACCCAGTATCGAGGGTGACATTAGAACCCGTAGCGAGAGAGACTTTGCCACCAAAGTCAATCTTCTGTTCGTTGGTGACAATGGTGAGAATATTTTTGTTTAAGTTAGTCGTTGGAGCATTAAAAGTAATTGAAGCGTTGTTTACACCTGTAATGTTTCCATCGACTGCAATTGTGCCAGCTTGCATTGTGACGGGGAAATTAAAAGTAACACCAGCAGGATCAATTGCGATATTCCCCGTCCCATCCGTGCGCCCGATAATCATTTGGGAAAACCCATTTAAAACCGGAGGCGCGAGTTCAGCACTGCTGAGATTCAAACGAGCGTCCGCAGTATTACCACCCACAGTAATATCTAAACTGGGAGTAAGCGGCTGCAACTGGATAATCCCAGTACCTTTAATTTGAGTTATTGATGACAATGAAATGTCATCGCCCGTCAAAGTGACATTGCCGCCTAAAGTCGCCTCAATCACACCTGGGGTGAGTCTAATGGAATTATCGGAGTTGTTAGCCTTTCCCGTGAGACTAATATTACCCGTTCCCGTAGCTTGTATTGTGCTCGGTACCATGGTAGTAAGAATCGGGGGCATATCAATCCCGTAGGTGTTCAATCCAGTCCCTACACTCGTACCGGTTAAAACAATATCTCCATTCTCCGATTTTACCGTGCCCTCGAAGAGCCTGATCCCGGAATTACCGCTCGCGACTGTAGTGCTGATGCCTGCACTGCTCGTCCCCGTCAACGTCACCTTTCCCAAGCCTGCGGTTTGGATTGTAGCATCATTTAATATCTCTATACCGTGGTTGGAAGCCCCAGTCCCACCACCTGTACCCGTCAGACTGACATTTCCAGAGAGCGCTTTCACTGTAGCGTTCTCAACGAATATCCCTCGATTGTCACGAGTCCCATTACCGCCAACACCGATCAGAGTCACATTCCCATTCTCCGCCGTTGACTCCACTGTAGCGTTGTTGAGATTAACGCCTGTATTTTCGATTCCTGTCCCCGCACCTGTTCCAGTCAGGCTGACACTTCCCCCGGCCCGCACTGTACTGCCGTCAATAGATATCCCTTGATTACCATCTGTCCCGTTGCCGCCAGTACCGTTGAAAGTAATATTGCCGCTGCCAGTAGTTTGTAATGTGGTAGCACCCGAAATAGAAATACCGACATTGTTTCCCCCTGTCGATTTTCTTCCCGTACCATTCAGGTCAATGTTTCCACTTCCGGCATTAATTTTGCTGTTCTGGACATTGATTCCCCGCACGGCCCCAAGAGTCCCCTGACCATTACCCAGGAAATTACCACCATTAGTAGCGATCGTGGAACCTACGATACTGAGAGCACCACCGTTTAGATTATCGCTATCAGCATTCAGAGTAATAGTGCCTCCCTGAGTGGTGATAGTGGTCTTATTAAGATTAATATTATTATTAGCATTCAGAGTCAGCGAATTATTATTATTCCAAGCGATCGGTGCGTCAACGTTAATATTGCCTTGCTCCGTATTACCTGACGCCGTAGAAATAGTAACATTTCCCAAATTTAGCTGTGCTTGCAGCCTCCCATTATTAATCACAGAAGGAGGGCCGGAGTCAACAAATGCATCCCCCGTAGGAACAGTATTCGGACCTACGATAATAGTAATATCAGTAGGATCTAACAATAAGGTACCAGCAATCCCAAAGGTCGATCGCAAATCAACTAATCCTTGAAAATCCAGCCATTGCTTTCCCGATACTTCCGCAAAGCCCCCATTCCCAGAAAACAAGCCACCTCTGGCTGTAATATTGCCATGAAAGCGAGTAGTTTCATCAGCCCAAACTATAACTCGCCCGCCATTCCCATTACTAATAGCATCAGCATTAATCGTCGAGTCGCTGCTGACAAAAGTCCGCGCAGCATTGGGCACAGTCCCCAAACCCTGATAATCTCCGCCAATCAGTACATTACCCCCACCGTTAATCCCAGAAGCATCGATATTGCCTGCAATAACTCCTACTTTGTCGCCTAAAATATTTACACTACCGCCAGTGTTGCCAGAGACATTGAGAGTGCCGGATGCGATCGCAGTTCCCGCAGTTACGGGCACAGCAGCATTCCCCGTTAACACAATTTCGCCATTGGGATTTACCGTCAAACCCGTGGCCTGTGCCACACCTTGTCCAGTCAGCAACTCCGGCAAAGATAATACTGGCTGCGTCCAATTGTTTGGCAGCGAAGTGTGATTTGCTGTCGGCTGAATATCCAAGCTCAATAAATTTCCAGCTTGACTAATCCGCACCAAATTGTTACCCGGTACGGCGCTGATGATAATATTGCCGCTAGGCGCATTTACCTGACCAATATTGACAACCGTACCGCCGATCAAACTTAAACTTTTACCTGGTGTCACCGTCAGATTGCCTGCATTAATTATGCTTCCCCCTGGCAAATTTGTAAACGCAAAACTGTTCGGTGTCCCGATTAATGTTGCCCAATTGTTATTGCCGATCGCACTAAACCACTGATTCTTCCCAAAACCAATCCCTGTCGCCGTAGTAGCATTAAAAGATCCAGGCACGTTGAGAGTGGCATTCGGCCCGAAAATCATGCCAGCAGGATTCATCAAAAATAAATTGGAATTCCCGCCCGTAACTTGAATTAAGCCATTTATTAAAGAAGGATTACCCCCAGTAATCCTTCCCAAAATATTTTGAATATTGGGATTGGTCAAAAAGTTAGCCGTTTCAGCCTCGCTGAGGCCAAACTGAGTAAAACTGTGAAAAAGATTAGCCCCATCTCCGCTGAAGGCCCCCCCGGAAATGTCGTAGCGGTTGCCGTTGGGAGTGACAACTGTGTTAGTGCCATCTGGTGCGGGGGCGATGGGTTGCGCCTTGGCCGAACCCGCCGCTGCACTCAGCCAGCTAACAATGAATAACCATCCGAGGAAATGTAGTTTGTTGGGTGTCATTGTGTTTAAAGATGGTGCTTAAAGTGCGATCGTATTTATTTTTACTATTTTTACTCCTAAAAATTTCTCATGTCAATAGGAGCATCCTATTTGGGGCGATCGAATAATTAGGACTAAAAAAGGAAATGTATGTTTTCAATTAGGAATGAGAATTAAATAACTTCCACTCTTGAAAGTGGGATGGGCGTCCCGCCCGTCCAAAAAGGACGGGCGGGACGCCCATCCCACCATAACAATTAAAATTGTAAGTTATTTAATTCGCGAGCCTTAGTATGATTTACATATTTTTTTTTTACTAGGAATCATGCGAGGTAAATCAAACTTGGTTTCTTTTTTTGACTTTCACTGCTTCCTTACCACAATTACCTTAAACAACCGGGTTAATTTGTTCGGGACTGTGGCGGAAAATATGGCACATAACGCGAGGTTTAGGGGTTTAAAAAACTCGGAATTTTAGTCAAAACTACGTAAGTATCGCTCGCCTGTTATACATCTTGCTTAAAGTAGCAAAAAACTCGCTCAAATCCCTACTCGCCGGCGCTCCCGCTTCTTTCTGCATCGGGCGAGCAGCTTGCAGCCCGCTTTCAGGAGCAACTAACCGAACAGCCGACTTTCTCTCAAAAACTTTATATTTTATGGAGGAACTTTACCAAAACTTCATAAAGATCGAGTAAAATTTTTATGTATTTTTGATGAAAGCCAATATAGGCAAGTCTTGCACTCAACTTTAGACCGTTACCGAAACCAAGTAAATGTAGTAGCTTGGAAGTCTAGGCCGGATGAAAATCTTGCTGTTACAGATTAAACTGTGCCAATCTAGTGTCAGTGAAAACTCTTAGAAGAAGCACTCATTTACTGCAAAACACCCTTAAGTGAGATATGTATGTATATTCACTGGTGTGGAGCCTCTTCTTCAGGTTTGACGATCGTCCTAAATATCGCAGGCTCGCGATCGTCTATTCGCGTCACGGCAACATGGCATTTAGGGCATTTTGGGCCTAACTACCTAACAATACAGGAGGAATCAGGGTTATGACTACCTTAACGCTAGTCAAAAAAACATCTTTTACAGTCGCCAGCTTGGCAACCACAATGTTGCTCAGCATCTGCCTGCCCGTCCGAGCTTTCATGTTTGGCACCGACGGCATCCAGTTCGATCAAGATACCAATGTAGAGTTCACATTCCTAGAATCTCACAACTCTTACCAGTCCAGCTTGTGGGTAGCAGCCAAAGCTGCTGAGCCACAAAACAATGGCTACACCAACATCGCCAGACTGTTTTACGAGACTACACCCTCAGATAACGGCTCTGCCAACAACTGGAAAGGAACCTTCGGCAACGCAGTCACCTCCGAAAACGGCTCCATCACCCAAAACTTCAGATTTTTGAAGGATCAAATTTATGCCCTGCTGCTGTGGAGCGACACCGGCAGTGGCAACCCTCTCGCGCAATACGTCTCGTCAAGCACCTTCATGAACAGCTCCCAATGGCGGGCCGCTGGCACCCAGTTCCGAAGAGATGAATGTCTGGTGGCGGGATGTCAGCTTGCTGTGTTAGGTAACTTTGTGCTCCCCAACAACTCCAGTGGCTCCTTTGCAAACATCAACGGCGGTAAAGGCCCAGAGCAATTTTCATCCCTCACAATGGCCGAACTGGCTAATGGCACAAAAATCTCCTTCGACGATGCCGAACCAGGAACCAAGCTAGACTTCAACGACTTCACCGTGTTGGCTCAGTTAGCCCCCCAACCAGTCCCCCAACCAGTCCCCCAACCAGTCCCCGAACCAGCCCCCGAACCAGTCCCCGAACCAGTCACAGTATTCGGGACTATCCTGGGGATCGGGGCTTTGGCTGCGGCTCGCAGGAAAAAAAAGCGAGGGCAGTAACCATAAAAATGACTCTTAACCAGACCCATACAAATCTAAATAGTGCGTCTGTTCAGTGGTAATCTGAGGAATAGCATTTCTAAATGTTAAGACTTTTTCCATAACGGGAAAAATAGCATCCTAACAAAGGCACTATTCATGGTATCCACCGCAGAAAAAACGAACGTAGGCTACATCACCCAAATCATTGGGCCGGTTGTAGACGTAAAATTCCCAGGCGGCAAACTGCCCCAAATCTATAACGCTCTCACGATTTCCGGCAAAAACGAAGCAGGTCAAGACATTGCTGTTACCTGCGAAGTTCAACAACTGCTCGGAGACAGCCAAGTGCGTGCAGTTTCCATGAGTACCACCGACGGCTTGGTGCGTGGCATGGAAGTAGTAGATACCGGGGAATCGATCCAAGTTCCAGTCGGAATCCCAACTCTCGGCCGGATTTTTAACGTCATCGGTCAACCCGTAGACAACCTCGGCCCGGTCAATACTTCCGAAAGTATGCCCATCCACCGCAACCCGCCGGCTTTCACCGAACTGGAAACCAAGCCTTCGGTGTTTGAAACCGGGATCAAGGTGATTGACCTGCTGGCCCCCTACCGTCGCGGCGGCAAAATCGGTTTGTTCGGTGGCGCAGGCGTCGGCAAAACCGTGATTATGATGGAACTCGTGAACAACATCGCCAAGGCTCACGGCGGCGTGTCCGTGTTCGGTGGTGTGGGCGAGCGCACCCGCGAAGGTAATGACCTCTACAAAGAAATGATCGAGTCGGGGGTTATTAACGAAGAAGACCGCAGCAAGTCAAAAATTGCTCTGGTTTACGGTCAAATGAACGAGCCGCCTGGTGCTCGGATGCGCGTGGGCCTGTCGGCTCTGGCGATGGCCGAATACTTCCGTGATGTCAGCAAGCAAGACGTGCTGCTGTTCATTGACAATATCTTCCGGTTCGTGCAAGCGGGCTCTGAGGTATCGGCTCTGTTGGGTCGGATGCCTTCGGCTGTGGGATATCAGCCGACTCTCGGTACAGACATGGGCGACTTGCAAGAACGGATTACCTCGACTACCGAAGGTTCGATTACTTCAGTTCAAGCTGTGTACGTACCTGCGGATGACTTGACTGACCCCGCACCGGCTACGACTTTTGCTCACTTGGACGCTACAACTGTGTTGTCTCGCGGCTTGGCTGCGAAGGGGATTTATCCTGCGGTTGACCCGCTGGATTCTACGTCTACGATGTTGCAAGTTAGCGTTGTCGGCGAAGAGCACTATGGTGTTGCTCGTCAGGTGCAGTCAACTCTGCAACGCTACAAGGAATTGCAAGACATTATTGCAATTTTGGGCTTGGATGAGCTGTCGGAAGATGACCGCTTGACGGTTTCTCGCGCTCGCAAAATTGAACGGTTCTTGTCTCAACCGTTCTTTGTGGCTGAAGTGTTCACCGGTTCCCCCGGCAAGTACGTCAAGTTGGCAGACACCATTAAGGGCTTCCAAATGATTTTGGCTGGCGAACTTGACGAATTACCGGAACAAGCTTTCTATTTGGTGGGCGATATTAACGAGGCGATCGCCAAAGCTGAAAAAATGAAAGCTGACGCCAAGTAATTTTAGTCATGAGTCAGTAGTCAGTAGTCATGAGTCATGAGTCAGTAGTTATTAGTTATTTGTTATTAGTTATTGGTTATTGGTAACAACTGACAACTGACAACTGACAACTGACAACTGATAACTGACAACTGACAACTGACAACTGACAACTGACAACTGACAACCGACAACTGACAATTTATGACATTAACTGTGCGCGTAGTGGCCCCAGACAAAACTGTTTGGGATTCTAATGCTGAAGAAGTAATTCTGCCGAGCACCACAGGCCAACTGGGTATCTTGAGCGGTCACGCTCCAATGTTGACAGCTTTGGATACCGGAGTGATGCGCGTCCGTCCCGGCAAGGAATGGGTGTCTATTGCTCTGATGGGCGGCTTTGCAGAAATCCAAGAAAACAAAGTTACTATTCTTGTCAACGGCGCTGAAAAAGGCGAAACCATTGATAAAGAAGCTGCTCGTACTGCTTACACCGAAGCAGAAGCTCGTTTGCAAAAGGCTACTACCGGCACTTTGCAAGAGCAAATTCAAGCTAAGCAAGCAATCAAACGCGCGAGAGCTCGTTTCCAAGCTGCCGGCGGCACGCTCTAGCTCTAAGGGTAAGGACATAGTGCTTTTGTAGTAGGGACACAACAATGTTGTGTCCCTGCTGTTTTTCTCGCGTTGTGTCCCTAATTTTTTGCTAAACTCCCGCCTCGGACAATAGAGATTGCATTGTTTCCCAAGATAACCCCTGCTGAAGATAGCGGGGGTTATTTGGATTGTAGGGACTCTCCACGCGATCGATACTGATGATTTTTGCTTCCTCCGGCAAAACAGGAACCTCTGGATCGCTCGCGGTCGATCGCGTCAGGGAGCTAGAAAAGCCTTTAAAAATAGCAATTTCATCGAATTCGCCGTCAATTTCGGCCTTGACGATTAAAACTTCGTGCGATCGTTTTACCGTGTATTGTTCCAAGCGACGAGCAATAGAGTCAGCCATAGCAAATATCACTTTCCTGAAATCTGCTATAATATAGCTTAATTTTGTGGCTAATTTCAGGGGCAGCGAGCCAATATTTTATTCTTAATTAAACCTTTTTTAACAGCCGGAAGTAAGCGCACATAATATAAATTGTGTAAAAAAAAGTTGCAATATTTTCCGTCAGCAAAACCTACTTGTTCAATATTTTACAGCATATTTTATGTATATTTAGTACGGATAAACCGGGTTTCGATCAATAGAATCAGTTAAGATGCGAGAACTGTAAATAAACCCCGTGAGAGCGCGGTATAATTCATAAACCTGGAATATTCTGTATGATGCAGAAACAGAACCAAGCATTCAACTAAAACAGGCAACTGCTGGTGAATTTCAAAAATGTCTGGAGCTTTATTTCTAGAAAAATTTTACTTAGACGCAAAAATTATTCAATAAGATTTGCGAAAGAAAGCCTCAAGATAAGTTAGGATCGCGAATTAAATAACTTACAATTTTAATTGTTATTGTGGGATGGGCGTCCCGCCCGTCCAAAAAGGACGGGCGAGACGCCCATCCCACTTTCAAGAGTGGAAGTTATTTAATTCTCATTCCTTAGCAGCAATTTACTCTCAGCGCTCTCTAAAGAATGGAATGTCTGGAGTGCCACAAGGATAGTCGGGGATAGAAGCTTTGGATGAAAAGTAGTGATACAGATATATTGTATGTGAACATCGGTAAGGACAGGGAAATGCCTTGTCCGGCGCGGGGACGAGCACACGGAAATGCCGTGTCTCTACGGTTCGCTTTGACTTTTAATAATTTGGTATAAGATGAAAGATTGTAGAACCGAGATCGCGTCTTCCTTGTGTAAGTTGTGTTTAAGTACAAAATGGTTTATAATACTTACCAGCGGTAAGAACTAGCTCCAAGTATTAACTGGGTTTTTCAACCTAAACTAATGTTATGTCCACTCTTTCTCTCAAGCACTTAGTGGCAAAACTTTCAAGAAAAGCAACGCTGCAAACTGTACTCATAGTTCCGTTTGTCTTGCAAGTATTTGCAGCGGTGGGTATTGTAGGATACTTATCATTTAGGAACTCTCAAAGAGCAGTGAATGACCTTGCGGATCAGTTGATGGGCGAGGTGAGCAATCGCATCGAGCAAAATTTGAGAACTTATCTGCAAACTCCGCACCAAATCAATCAAAGCAAGCTGGATGCGGTGAAACTCGGTTTTGTGAACATGAAAGACTTGTCAGCTTGGGAAAAGTATCTATGGCGACAAGTGCAATTATATCCTTATATCAATTTTACATCGATCGCTAATCAAGATGGAGAATATCGCACTGGCGAAAAGATGTCTAATGGCACTTTATTGATTAACGCATCGGGGCCTTCTACAAATTTTAATTTTTATTCTTACAATACTAATGATACGGGCGATCGCACGACAGTAGCCGCCTCCGTTAAAAACTTCGACATCCGACAGCACCCTTCCTACGCCTATGCGGCTCTAGAAGCCAAACCAACTTGGAGTTCAGTTTATATATCCTTCCTAGAACCCACCTTACTCCTCAGCGCGCTGCAACCAGTTTACAACAGCCAGAAACAGCTAGAAGGAGTATTAATTGCTGCTTTGCGTCTCGACAGTATCGGTCAATTTTTAAACAGCCTCAAAATAGGTAAATCTGGTCAAACTTTTATTATCGAAAGAAACGGCACGCTGCTGGCAACTTCCACAGCCGAAAAACCTTTCCGCACCCAAAACGGTCAAAAAGAACTGTTTAAAGTTACAGAAAGCAGCGACGCAGTAACGCAAACTACAGCTAAATATTTAGAAAGTCACTTTCAAAACTTGCACCAAATTACAAAATCGCAGCAAATAAATGTTGAAATCAACGGTCAGCAGAAATTTTTAAAAGTCCTGCCATTTCAAGACGACAAGGGTTTAGATTTGCTGATTGTCGTTGTCGTTCCCGAAGCCGACTTTATGGAACAAATTCATGCGGGCAACCGAACTACAGTGTTGCTATGTCTGGCAGCTTTGGGCATGGCAAGTGTGTTAGGAATTCTCACTTCTCGCTGGATTATCAAACCTCTTATAAAATTAAAAAATGCAGCAATAGCTTTATCTGAAGGACAATTTGACCAAACTGTCAAGCTCGATCGCTCCGACGAATTGGGCGTACTTGCCGCTGCTTTTAACAGCATGGCACAACAACTGCAAGCATCTTTTACTGCCTTAGAAACTAAAAATACCGAATTGCAGCGACTCGACAAACTGAAAGACGAATTTTTAGCCAATACTTCCCACGAACTCCGCACTCCGCTCAACGGCATTATTGGGATTGCAGAATCTTTAATAGACGGTGCTACCGGACAACTGCCAGAACCAACAAATTTTAACTTAGCTTTAATTTCATCATCGGGCAAAAGATTGTCTTCTTTAATTAACGATCTTCTGGACTTTTCTCAGCTAAAACACAAAACGATAGAACTGCAAATTAAGTCAGTCGGTATTCGAGAAATAGTCTCTGTAATTCTCACTTTGTCTCAGCCATTAGTAGGCAAAAAAAACTTGCAGTTGATTAACTCAGTCGCTCCTGAATTGCCGCCAATAGCAGCAGACGAGAATCGCTTGCAGCAAATACTTTACAACTTAATCGGCAATGCAATTAAATTTACCGAAAGCGGCAGAGTTGAAATTTCAGCAGAATTGGTAACGGGCAACGCACAATCACCGTCTAATTCCCAATTAGCCATTACTGTATCTGATACTGGCATTGGCATCCCCGAAGATAAATTAGACCGAATTTTTGAATCCTTTGAACAAGCTGACGGTTCTACTGCTAGAGAATATGGCGGCACGGGTTTAGGGTTAACTGTTGCCAAGCAATTAGTTGAATTGCACGGAGGGAAAATTGGGGTATCTTCAACTGTAGGCGTCGGTTCCCAATTCATCTTTACTTTGCCCGTATCTGAGAGTCAGCCAGATTTTAATAGCATACAGCCGCGTTTAACCGAGGGTTCTCCCATTTTAATCACTCCTGAATTCGCGGGCAAATCCTCTATAATAAATTCTCAGCTATCAGACAATAGCGATTTGCTAGAAAGTGAAAAACTAAAAGTTTTGGTAGTCGATGATGAACCCATTAATATTCAGGTCATCATCAACAGTCTTTCTCTAGCAAACTATGAGATAACTCAAGCGAGCAACGGCTTAGAAGCTTTAAATCTGATTGAATCAGGATTTAAGCCCGACTTAATTTTACTCGACGTAATGATGCCGCAGATGACTGGTTATGAAGTGTGTCGAGAAGTTCGCAAAAAATACTCGCCTTTAGAAATGCCGATTCTGATGCTGACGGCTAAAAATCAAACTACTGACTTGGTAGAAGCTTTTAACTTAGAAGCAAATGATTATGTAACTAAACCTTTTATAAAAAAGGAATTGTTGGCGAGAATTAATACGCAAATTCGCCTAGCAAAACTGAATGCAGCCTACGGCAGGTTTGTGCCGCACGATTTTCTAAACTTGCTGGAAAAGCCGAGTATTATTGAAGTAAAATTAGGCGAACATCAGGAAAGAGATATGACAGTGCTGTTTGCTGATATTCGCTCGTTTACTGCGCTTTCCGAAAATATGACACCGGATGAAAATTTTACATTTATTAATACTTACTTGGGAAGGGTTAGCCCTGCAATTAGGAAAAATAACGGGTTTATTGACAAATACATTGGTGATGCAGTAATGGCACTGTTTCCTACATCCCCTGAAGATGGTGTGCGAGCAGCAATTGATATGCAGAAAGAAGTAAATCTCTATAACCAGCAGCGAGAAAAAAGTGGCTTGTTTCCGATCGCGATCGGCGTCGGTTTGCACGCGGGCAATTTGATGTTGGGTACCATCGGCGAACGAGAACGGATGGAAAGTACGGTGATTGCTGATGCGGTGAATCTCGCGTCTCGTTTGGAAGGATTGACTAAGGTTTACGGCGCGGGCATTCTAGTTAGCGGTGCAATTATCGATCGCCTCGACGATCCAGAAAAATATAAGTACAGATTTGTCGATCGAGTAACGGTGAAAGGAAAGACAAATGCTGTGTCGGTGTTTGAAATTTACGATACAGAAACAGAGGAAAGCATTGTACTCAAGCAGCAAACGGCGGAGGTTTTTCAAGAAGCCCTCAATTTTTACTACGAGCAAAAATTTGTTGCCGCCCAAAAAGTATTTCAGAATATTTTACAAATCAATCCAGACGATCGGGTAGCAATGCTGTATTTCAAACGCTCTCGCAAGTATCGAATGTACGGAGCCCCGGAGGGGTGGTGTGGGGTGGAAACTTCGACAGAAAAATAGGGCGCACACTGCACGCCCTACTCTGTTTAACACATGGTTGCACAAACTTTAAAATATAGTTGTACAAACACCCAATTTATTCCAAGTTTTAGGGCCGACAATGCCATCAGCAACGATTTGTTGTTGGTTTTGAAAATTGATAACGGCTTGTTGGGTTTTCGGGCCGAATCCTCCATCAGTATTTAAAGAAAATCCCTTGGCGTTCAAGAGTCGCTGAAGGTAGCGAACGTCCTCATTTTGGGTGACGCCATCGTTGCGTTTGAGTAAAGGAAAATAACGGCAGGAAGGTAATTCAGTACGAATTGCGTTTGTGGTTTGCATGGTTTGATTCTCCATTGGTTGTTTGCAAGTTGTTTAAAAGTAGAGAAGTGCGGAAAAGATGTTAATTAATAGTCCTGGATGCACTTTTGACGGGCATAAACAAGGTTTCGGCTTCGCTCAACCACTAGGTTTTTTAGCGTTTATGAGGGCGTAAAAGAAGTATTGCTGTGAAAAAACCCAGTTTCTTGCTACCCGTGCGCCTAGGATTAGATAACTTGGATTTAACATCCGGGTTCACCTGTATAACAAGCGCCTAATAGACTCCAAGTTTGAGGGCCAACAATGCCATCAACAGCAATCTGATTTTCCTTTTGAAATCTGATGACTGCTTCTTCGGTTTTTGGGCCGAAGAATCCATCAGTTGTGACGGGATATCCGTTTTCAACTAAGGATTGTTGGAGATAGCGGACGTTTTGATTGGCAGTGGTGCTATTATTTCGTTTCAGTGTGGGCAGTGAAGAGCAAAGAGGCAATTGAGCGTAAATAGGGTTTGTGGTTTGCATTGTTTGATTGGGGATTAGTGGTTTGCAAGTTGTTTGAACTTGCTATTCCCCAGTTGTAGCTGTGGGGGGAAGTGCTTTAACAGTCGCTTTTTATAGTGACGCTTATCTGGGGTAGCTCAAATGAGTGACAGCCCGCTATCAAATCCCTTTTGTATAAAATAATTGTCAAAGACAAACAGCAGCGAATTTCCATTTTCGATCAACTTTTAGCATCTTTGCCGGAAGCCCCACACCATACCTGTAGGGCTGTTGGTGTTGGGATGGATAGGCAGATTGACGTAGGGAAAGCGAGGCAATCAATCCTGTCACGGTGTAATCGCTCTACTCTTATATAAGCTGAGTAATGGTCTTTTCTATAGAGGAGGCAAAAATACTGTATTTAAAGCTAGTTAACCATGGGATCGAAAAGGGCGATCGGGAAAATTGGTTTGGGGTTGCGACTTTAACTTAGAAGTGATATCATAGTATCGGTAGATAGTAGATTTCCGGCTGTCAAACAACTTGAGAATGGAATCTATGACAATTTCTGTAACTATCGGGTTAAAGTCGGAAATAAACTCGTCGGCGTTGAGATTTTCTCGAAAAAATTCCTTAGCTCGATCGCACTGATAGCGCATTTCGTCAAAGCCAACAATTTTTACCACAAACGTTGTCAGGGGCGAACTCTCCAAATCGGTATTAGAAGTGCTTTTAGCCCGCCCATTTTCTAATAAATTCAATACTTCCGCTTCTAAACTAATTTTAGGTTTATAAGGTTTCTCTATTTCTGGAAAAAAGCTTTCCAGGCGCACGCAGTTAGGAACTTGAGCCGGAATTCCTCCCATCATCATCGCCAGAGAAACCTCAATCCCCAAATCCGAAGAAAGAGCTTCTAGCAGGGCTAGGGCAGCCAGTTTGCACCCCAAATAAAGCTTCGCAATTTCGAGATTGTACTTAGCAGTAGTTTCCCAGCGCTGATAGGTGCGATCGTCTGGATATCCCTCAAACTGTCGGAAAATTATTTCTGGCTTGAGATAATTCAGAAAACCTTCCATCTTCACCAAAGCAACTCGGTAGTCGCGAACCGTGTAAAAACCCCAGCATATGAGATTGTGATTGGTTTCCGGCAGTAAATTCCAGGTATTTGCCAAAAAATGGGCTGAACTATGGTGAGCAAAACTCATCACATCCCGGTTAGAGATTCGCACAGCTTTTTTGACCGTTTCCCGCATTTCCTCGTCCGTTAAACTGAGGTTAAACAGGCTATTTATTGCTTGCAAGCGCTCATAAAGACGCTGGCTTACCGTTACTCCCGCATCGGCGGCGCGAAACGGAATTGTTGCTTCAATGCAGCCGGCAATTTGAAGCAATTGCTCGCGTTTGAGAAATGGTTCTAGAGCTTTTGCTGCTACGACAGCGCTGAGAAATTCGTTTTGTCCAGCCAAAGGATTGAGGACTTCGCCCGGTACAAAATTGAATACCAGCATTACCATCTCGAAGGTAGCATCCGCAGGCAGTTCAGATTTATCCCGAATTTGTAGGTGTTGGTTAACCTCTTTTGCAACAGGAGTGATGTAGTAGCTGACGTTAAAGTTAATGCTGCGATCGACTTGTAGGTAGACGGTATCGTGAAATAAAGCTGCCAAAACCTCGATCGCATCTTCATCTCCCCCCACATCAAAAATATGTTCGGGAGTGTGAAAAAACCGCCAGGGCCCCATCATCGGCTGAACAATCAGTTCGGCAATCCGAGCGAGTTCACTTGGTTCGACTTTTGCTTCCAGGCGATCGATCGCCCAAATCAGCCTGTCTAAGCACTGTAAGTAGGCTTGTTTGCTATCCATCACAGTCTTTCCCAATAACATTACTGTCAGTCGATTTTAGATTTTAGATTTTAGATTTTCTCGACAGATGAATCTGGAAGCTGGAACCTTAGTCTAAAATTGTTAGATATCCACGACTGGAGTCCACGGCTTGTATCCGTTTTTGGGCGGGTCACGTCAGCCACCCGGCTGTTAGTTTGATTTTATCCTAGATGCGCCCCGGCTGTTTTTATTTGGGATTTATGAGATTTTGGTGGAATAATTTAGCTGCCATTTAGGAGGGAAATACTAACTAAAACTAAACTTAATTTCCGGTAGCTGACCTCCCCTGTTTTCCTAGTCTAATTAGCACAAAGTATGACAAGAAAATTACATAGATAGCTAAACCAATCAGACCCAACAATCCCAAAAATTGAGGGGTTGTAGTAGGGTGAAACATTTGTTTATAGAGCCAAGGTGGGTCTAACCAAATGCGGCAAAAAGGTTCGTCAATTACCTCAATTTGCGATTTAAAAGCACAGCTTAAGAAGGGAAGTTGAGCAAGAGCGCCCAAACCGCTGTAAACAGTAATCGCCCACCGCCAAGCTGTAAAAGCCAGTTTCAGGGGCGACTGCGGTCGATCGGCAATTTCTTCGTTTAAATCCTCCCAAAACCACAGACTCGCAGGAATTAAGGCCCTCCCAATCACCGACGATACAAAGCTCACAGGCAGCGCAGCCATCATCAGGTAAAGTGTAATTGCCAGCAAACTCGCCACCCGCCAATAAATAATCGACAAACGGACGATCGCCTCAGCTTTTGCCACAACAGCCCAAATCAGCACTACCAGCGGGATCGAAATTGTTAATAACACAGACAAACGGTAATCCATCCACACTAGCGGTTGAAACCAAGGCCCGGTGGCTGCCAATAAAAGACTCAACATCTTTGGGAAAATATACTCACTTATTTGTCACAAATTTTACTACAAAAATGCTAAAAAATCAGCAACCAGAACACGGTCTTAATGTTTTAGTTACTGCTACATTTTCTAAGGTACTTGGCGCGCTTTGAAAGGTACTTGAGACACGATAGACGGCAATACGCTTGAGTTAAAACTGTTTATTCTTGAGATATCTCCTTCCCATCCTCGCCCCTTTTGGGGGACGCAAGAGCAAATTCTTGTCCCCCTTGGGGGGCGAGGGGGAAGCTGGCGGATTTGAACCGTATTGGGATAGAGGGCAAATCTCACCATTATTTCAAGGCTCAACCCCTAAAATAAAATTCTCCCGCGCCAAAAGTTAGATTTCGGCGCGGGAGGTTCGGCATAGAGCTAAATGGCTCGTTTATTCCTCGTAGATGCGGCACTCAGCAGCGTCAGGATTGTCGTCGCAAAATTTTTCAAAAGAATTCTTAGGTTTGACTTGCTTTTGGTGGGAAGCTTCTGCTTGCAGTTCTTCAACTGCGTCCCACGCCGCCGCGCATTCCCCGGAAGTTGCGCCCTTGAGGTCACAGACGGTACGAGCGCTTTCTAGTTCTTCTTCAATTTTCTCTTGGATGTTGCCTGCGGGTGTTGTTGTCATAAAACTTGTTGGTATGAATGTGTAGGAGAATATGGTTGTCCCCGACCTATTTCTAGGTAATTTTAGCACGCGCCTTTGTTTAGTGAGCTTGTTCGGCTAACGGCACGTCCTTAACCCAAATAAAGATGTTTAACCGTTAACGACAGAGCAAGGGACTAGCTAAGCAGCCACTTGGTGTCATAACTCAAAAAACGTAGACCTCTAAAGTATACGGCTGGTCAACTGTGGTTTAAGTCAAAGGCTCGAAGCGAGCGTGTCTTTAGACCTGGGTCGTTGACCTTATTAAGTAAGAAAGGTTTTCTTTTGGGATGTTAGTTTGGGTTGGATTTGCTGTTTCGGTCTGGCGACCCCAGCTAATAATAGCTTGAGATGCGGTGCGGTTGCAGCAGCCCAGAGAGAAACCATCCATAACTGCGATCGCAGTAGCCGTCTCTACTCCCTGCTTTACTAGCCCGTAGGCGGATTCTAGTCCACAGGCATCAATGTAGGTCGAGCCAACCTTACTTTTGATGAAAACATTACACGAGGTTGGTGTGTCAAACTGTATTGAGCTTTATCTTTTAAGATTTAGCTGAACACGGGATTTAACAGTTAACAGATTAATGGGACACTCATGTTAACTTATGTTAACACAAGAACGGCGATCGAGGGGGAATCGATCGCCCAAGAATACCGTCCCCCCAGCGGCCAGTTCCGGTTAGCCTAATGTATAGAGATAGTTTTATAGAGAAGTTCGCCTTATGTACACCCAAAACCAAATGCAATGGGTCAGCGCTTTATCAACCCGTCCCTCTTTGGAATCTGCCCTCAAAGAAGTTATAGAACAAGCCGATCGCGACCTAGAAGGCCCGGCTGATTTAGCGCTGATATTTATCTCGTCTGCCTTTGCCAGCGAGTATTCTCGGCTGATGCCTTTACTCCGAGAAATGCTGCCAGTACCCGCGATCCTGGGATGTGGCGGGGGAGGAGTCATCGGCACGAACCGGGGGGGCCTCACCGAAGAAGTCGAGGGATCTCCCGCAGTCAGCCTCAGTCTGGCGCGCTTGCCGGGAGTGAATGTCAGAACTTTTCATGTCGGTTCAGAAGAACTGCCCGACTTAGACAGTCCCCCGGATACTTGGGTGGATCTCTTGGGCGTGCCGGCCCAGGAAGAACCGCAGTTCATCATCTTGGCTGACCCCTTTTCCGCAAAAATTAACGATTTGCTACAAGGGCTCGATTATGCCTATCCGGGCGCGGCGAAGGTAGGGGGACTCGCTGGGGGGGACGGTGCGGGCAGGGGCGCGGCGCTGTTTTGCGACTATCAGCTTTACCGAGAAGGGACGGTTGGGGTAGCTTTGAGCGGCAATATAGTTTTGGAAACGATCGTCGCTCAAGGCTGCAGGCCGATCGGGCATCCTTATCGGGTGACGGAAGGAGATCGCAATATTTTGCTGAAACTCGAAGAACAAACCGATGATATCGGCAGCGGGGGCATCGAACGATCGCCCTTAGAGGCTTTGCGAGAGTTAGTTCAAACTTTGAGCGAAGAAGACCGAGAATTAGCCCAGCACTCGTTATTTGTAGGCTTAGTCAGCGATGAATTCAAGCTGAAATTAGAGCCGGGAGATTTTTTAATCCGCAATCTGTTGGGAGTAGATCCGAAAGTGGGGGCAATTGCGATCGGCGATCGAGTCCGTCCCGGACAGCGCATCCAATTTCACCTGCGGGACGCGCGCACCTCTGCAGAAGACCTAGAAATGCTGCTCGATCGCTATCAGCGGGCCGCCGAGTACAGTGGTACATCCAGCGTCGGCGCCTTGATGTTCTCTTGTCTGGGGCGCGGTGAAGGGCTTTACGGCGAATCGAACTTTGACTCCCGACTTTTTGGCCGATACCTCAAAAACATCCCCCTGGGCGGCTTTTTCTGCAACGGCGAAATCGGCCCCGTCGGCGGCAGCACATTTCTGCACGGCTACACCTCCGTATTCGGGATTTGCCGCCAAAATTCATAATTGGTGAACTGTTGACTGATGACTGTTGACTGTTGAAAATCTAAAATCTAAAATCTAAAATCGCCTCATGACCAATAAATAAAAGCGGCAGTCGCCTGCCGCTTTTAGCTGTAACTAGATGTCTAGAAGCCTTAGAAACTAAAGGTTGTACGGAGGAGTCCGACCCAGATATCGTCGTTGTTGTTGTTGTGTTCGGGATTCAGAATCACGTAAACGCCCGGTGTCACTGAGATAAAGTCATTGACTTGGAAGCGATAGAAACCCTCTAAGTGATAAGAGGTGTCGCGGTTTCTGGCGACATCACTCTCGGTAACTTTTGGCGGTACACCGAAGACGAAGCCGAGGAGGTTGCCTTGCCGCCCAAAATCTGCCAGGGCCAAAGTGATAGCACCATTTTGGATCGTCGCGTCATTGTTGCCGCCCCGCAGTTGTTCAGCCTTCGTATAACCGTACCAACCGCCAATCTGAAAGCGACGGCTGGGTTTGAAGTTAACTTGCACGCCATAGTTATCTGATGCGGTGGGTGATTGATCGAAGGGCCGGTTAGCCAAAGAACTGCCGACGCCGCCCATGAGGCTAACATCGCCTGCCCGATTGTATTTCCGGGTGTAAGTCAAGCCCAAGTCAAACGGTCTGCTGAAAAAGCCGATCTGACCCAGAGCGCTGAAAGAACCGTCGAAAACGCCCCTGCCGTCTGCTGGGTTGGGAGCATCGCCGTCGGAGGCTAGATAGCCTGCGGTAGCTCGGAGGCTGCCCAAGTTGAAACTCACACTTGCGCCTGCTCCCTGCGGGCCGCGGAATACTGCCGGGTTGCGAACTCCAAATCTGGAAAGTGAACCGGAACTCGTAGAGTTACCAAAGGTAGAAGCCTGGTCTGCAATTTCATCGAGGTCAAGTCCTTTAGGACCGACAAAGACTGTAGCGCGACCGACCGGGAACCGATAGTACACTTCGTCTAGTGTGAATTGGCTGCCATCATCGCCGTCAAAAGCCAAGCGAGCCATGTTTGTACCGGTAGCGGTGGCTCTATCGTAGCGGGCGGTGTTGACTGCTTGCAAGCGGGTTCTGAGCAAGTCTCGACCGGTGAAGCTGGTGTTTAAGTTCAAGCGCACCCGGTAGCCGAAGTTGGTGACAGTGTCGTCGTCCTCAAGGCTGAGATCATCTCCGACGAAGGTGTCGCTGACTGCAAAAATGGCTTCTCCATTCAATTTGGTGGTGGTGGAGAACTGGTTGGCTTCGAGTTCTGCGGTGCGAGCTTCTAGGCCGTCTACTCGTCCGCGCAGGGTAGCGAGTTCGGCTGCAAATTCTTCTTGCAGGCGTTGCAGGATGGCTAAGTCGTCTCGGGTAACTAAGTTACCTGTTGACCCAATTAGTTGGGTTATCTGGTCTAAGCAAGCGTTGACGCCGGCTGCAAATTCGTAGCGAGTCAGGGCGCGGTTGCCGCGGAAGGTGCCGTCGGGATAACCTACGATACAACTGTAGCGTTCGACTAGGGATTGCAGGGCTTGGAATGCCCAATCTGTCGGCCGCACGTCGGAGAGCTGAGTGACTGATGTCACCTGGGACATGGTTCCCGACGGTTGGGCCGGCAGTGCTTGGGGAGCAACAGGGACGATGGGGCCGCCCATTCCTCCGGGTACTGTCTGAGCAATTTCTACCTTAGTAGCTGGGGTGCTGGCGACTGCTGGCACTTCAATTTTCCCAGCAACTTCTGTCTGGCTGATTTGCTCTGCCAAGTCGGATGCTTGGGGCGAGGGTTCGGCAGTGCCTGCTGCTGCTAGGGGTTCAGTCGCTGCTGCGCTGGCCGGAGCGATTGGGGCTGCTAACTCGATGTCGCTCCCTGTTGTTTGCAGTGCTGTTTGCAGTGCTGCCGCGCTGGTTTCTGGTTCGATTGAGGCGATTTTTTCAGCGTCTGCTTCCTTAACGACCGGGGTTTTGGCCGCTTCGAGGCTGCTGTTTAAAGCCAGGTTTTCTGGGGCAGCAGGGGCTGCTGCAACTGGTTCTGCAACTATTTCTCCAACTATTTCTGCAATTTTTGACTCAGATGACTGAGCTTTAGCTAGTTGGTTGGCTTCAGGGGTTGCGGTCGCTTCTGCGGCGATCGCAGTGGCACTCATGACTGATGATAGCCCCAGAATTGCCGGGGATACTAGCAGTAAATTCCAAAAAGTTCTGTTCATTTTCCTCACACCTTCACACTCTATTCAACTCGACGAGCAGCAATTCCCAACTGCTAATTTTTGTGGTTGCTTGCCTGTTGACAATAACTGCCAAAATAGAACCTATCCATAACTGTTGATTCACAGTAGGCGTGTCTACTTCTGCTTGAACGTAGGGGCCCAGCCCTTATACCCCCAGGCATCAATTCAGGTCAAGCCCACATTACATTACAGTAGATTATACCATCACGTGCTAATTTCATCTCTCGATCGCCCGACTTGCTTGAATTGCTCTGCGGGCGATCGATAACTGGTTCTACGGGTTCAACCACAATCTGCCTGTAACTGACAACTGCCCAGAGTCCTCGGTTACGCCCGACTTAACAGACAGTTATAGGTAGGATTGTGGCTGCTTGTCGCATCCCTTATACAGCTTTATCTCCTATAATGTCAAGGTTTTTAACCTAAGTTTAAACCTCGCGACCCGGCAGGGGCTATTTTCCCGCCATGAGTGGGGAACTGAGACTTAAAGGCTGGTAGATTGACCCGATCCAAACCAAAGTTCAGGCTTGACCAATTTTGTTTGTTTGAGGCCCGCTGCCGTCGGGACTTGCCAGGACGATCGCCTTTTTTGAGACTAACCGTCGGCGGGTTTAATTTCCGGCTATTTTAACACAACTTTTTTGTTGTTTGAGTACGACTGAACTGGTAGTGCTTGACAATTCCCGCATCCAGGATACCCGCCACGTGATTCATCCGTCCAGAAATAAAAAACCTGTATCCGATGAAACTTGCGCCCCGAATTTATCTCGCGCAAGTCAATGCTTCAAAT
The DNA here is from genome assembly GCF_036705285.1 of Microcoleus sp. B4-C1. NCBI lineage: Bacteria > Bacillati > Cyanobacteriota > Cyanophyceae > Oscillatoriales > Microcoleaceae > Microcoleus > Microcoleus sp. B4-C1. The sequence goes on from NZ_JAUBUC010000045.1 coordinate 39,139, forward strand.
CTAAAATCTAAAATCTAAAATCTAAAATCGATTGACCCGCTGTTGGCGCAGGGAGAGCTCACTTGCTTGACAGACCAACTATGCCCAAGATTCCTAGCGGTTTGAACGATGTTTTTACCTACGGACGATCGCAGGAGTTTAGTGCTAAGCTGGCTAAAATGCCAAACTCAAAAATAGAGCTGCTGTCAGAACAAAAAACCGAAACGCTGTGGGTGGGCAAGTTATACCATTTTCGATTTTCGATTTTCGATTAAAGAATTGGAAATAACTGATGACATACAAGTTGGAAACATCGGCATACACTTGCATTATTTTGGGTAACTGGTATTAGTAAAAAAGTGAGGTTTTATGGAAGATTTTGGTATTATTATTGCCTGCTGCGACCAAGATTATCTGTTTGCTAAGGGTTGCTGTGCTAGCATCCGCTATTTCCTGGGAGATGTGCCGATTTGTCTGTTGATTGACGGTACGTTTTCTGTGAGTGCTTTGGAAAAAGCCTATGGGGTGCGGGTTATCAATCGCACAACTGTTTCTGAAGAAGTTCTCAGGAAAAGAAGTTTTGGTTGGGGCAAAACTAAAATGATTGCTTTCTGGGAAAGTCCTTGGTCAAATTTTATGGTTTTGGATGCCGATACGATCGTCTGGGGCGATGTTCTCAAATTGGCTAACTTTCAAGAGTTTGATTTTATTGTAGACAAGCCTTGTTACGATTACCCGGATGCGGAGATTTCGGAATTTTTCTTTGACATTCCGGGCGTTGAGAAGCATTTCCCGAATTTTCGTTGGTCGGAATCGCGATCGAACTATTTCTGCACGGGTACTTTCTTTGCTAAGCGCGGCGTTTTTAGCTTGGAAGAATACGTAGAAATTTTAGATTTTACGGCAGCAAATCCGAAGATATTTAAGTACGGAGAAATGGGTTTTTTGAACTTTATGATTTTCCGGGCGGCACAAGAAAATCGACTGCGGGTGCAGAATGTGGATATGCAGTTGTTGGTGCCGGATTTTGACCAGGATTTGCTGAGAAAGCGGTTTCCGGTTGAGTCAAGCGGGCCTGCGGGCGATCGCACTCAGGCGACGGTGATTCACTGGTGCGGGCCGAAGCCGACTTTATCTACTGGGAAAGTTTACTCGGAACCGATGAATTTTTGCCGCCGCAAGTGTGAGGAGGATGTTTGGAACCGCACGGGTTTGGCTGCCGAGATGTCGCTGCAAGTTGAGGATTTACAGCGATCGATCTACGTGTATAAGAATAAGTTTAAGAAGAAGTTTCGGCAGTTGGCGGGCAAGTAAGTAGGATTTTTTAACCGCAGATGTCAGCGGATGAACGGGGATGCACGCGGATTTTGGCTTACCCTTCGAGGGGTAAAGTTGGCCCGGCTGGGGGTAAAACTTGGCGGTGAACGCTTACTTTGTGGCTTTCCCGCTGAGTTTGCATTTCGACGGCGATCGCCTCAAATTCGACTTCCATGCAGCCGTAGGGAATCTCTAACTCGACACTTGCTCGCACATTTCCCAACCCGTTAGCTTTAAATTCGGTAATCCAGCGCGGCCCGTCGAGAATCAGGTATGTTTGTCGATCGTACACCCAAACTTTCACATAAATCCGGGGCATTAATTCCGGGAGTTGCACTTGCACTTTTACAGCCTGGCCCGCGATGATTTCGGGGCGCGGCAATTCCAAAATCGGCATCGGTACTAACTCGTCTTCTGGCAAAACGTAGGGAGTTGGGGGAGTGTCTTCTGTGGCGACTGTTCTGGTTTTTTGAGCAACTTGTTTCGGCTGCGGGGGTTCGTCAAAAACGACAAATTCTCTGGCTTCTGGGCTAGTAGATTTGGGATCGGAATTTGTTTCGCTGGTTTCGGGTTGCTGCTGGGTTGGGCTGCTTTCTTCTTCCACAACGGCAATTTCGTCGCTGCTATTGGCGGCGGCTGTTGGATTTGGTGACAGGGTGGTTGCTTTGAGCCAGTCGGGGGATTCACCGTTGCTGGCTAGGGAACTCAGTCGCGACCAAAATCGACTTTCGACGTTTAAGGTTTGAAATGCCTGTTTTGTGGGTGCTGGCGCGGTTTCTGGGGCGGTTGTTTCTAATTCTGGGCTGTTTTCGGGTTTTTGGTCGATCGCTCCGATTTCGGCTGTTTGAGTGGGATTTGAGATGTCTGAGGGTTTGGTTTGTGGGTCGATCGACTCTGGGGCAGTTTGAGGCGAATCGGAGATTTCCGACAGCAATTGCGATCGGCTGCTGTCGGGGAGTTTGTTACCGAATGCGGGCAATTCTAGACCGCCTGCACTTGGGGTGTGACGCGAAGCCAGTAGAGGGGGTAGGGCTTCAGTGGTTGGGACTTCAGCAGGGGAGGGAGGGTCTAAGGATTTTTCTACTAGCTTGAGGAAGGATATATTTTTGGCGCTTCCAGACGGTTTTGAGGCTGTTGGGGAGGGTTCGGCTTGATGCTTTTCTTCGATGAAATTGTCTTTAATTTCCTCTAGAAGGTGCTCTAAACGAGCTGTAATTGTGAATAGTTTGGTGGCTAGGGTGACGCCGCCGCTGCTAAGAATTGCTTCTCCTAAAATTAGGCGGCTTTTACACTCGGTTGGGATGTAGGTGACGCAGGCAAAGATGCAGGGGGGAACTTGTTCTGGCATCGGCTGCTGGATTTCTGCGAGAATTTTTGAGGTTTGGGGATCGCGCAGGTAAATTTGCAGTTGTGCTGAACCGATGAGTTGTTGGAGTTCTAGGGCTTCGGATTCGGGGATGAGAGTTGCTGTTTTTCTGCTTTGTTGGGGGTGTTGCGGGTTTTGGGGAATGTCGATTTTGCCGGAAATGATTAAGGGGCGACCGAGTTGGGTGACGAAGGTTTCTCGATCGAGGAGGAGTTCGAGTTGGACGCCCGGTTTTGGTTCGGGGGTTTGGGGAATAGGAAATTGGTAGATTTTGGTCTGCTGCGGTGCTGAATCGGCTGCTGGGATTTGGGTTGGTGCGGGGGGATCGACCGGGGAAGCGATTTGTGGGGCTGCGCGATCGACCGGGGAAGCGATTTGTGGGGCTGGAGGGGAAGTTGCCGGTTCGGTTTGGTCGATCGGCGGTAGGGGTTCGGAGGTTTCCGATTCTGCGGGCAATACTTCCAACTGAACGCCGTACTGCCAAGGTTTTAGTGGTGTTGATTTGGGATCTGGCAAGCAGGAGAGTTCCCACAGTCCGGGTTTGAGCCTGGTGTAGGGAATGATCACGACTAATCCTTCGGGGTTGGTGCGGGCCGATCGGCTTTGGACTTTCCGCTGCGCCCCTTGGTCGAAGGAGGTATGGGTAACGCGAATTTCGATGTCGGTGTTGGGGTGCTGAATGCGAGCAACAACGCGGTATTTACCTTCTAGAATTTCCACGTCGGAGGTTTCTAGGGGCAACCAGGCGCGATCGCCTTCTTTCTGTAGCAAAAATTCTAATTTTTTCATCTTTCTTTCCCCTTGAAGACCCCCGCTATGTTGCTGAAAGGTTTGCGGTAGGTGGTTTTTTGGCAGCTACAGGCATTGAATTACTATATTTTGTACAGTTTATCACCTCGATCGGTCAAGAGTTACGTTCAGAAAGATATATAGGCGATCGAGAAGTCGGCATTTGGCTCGATCGCTAAAATTGTCCTTCTATATCCCGCGATTGATGCAGGACTCTCACAATCTCGACTCTCTCTGGGAGAATTATATAGAAAACAATGTAAGGTTTGACAGGAAAACTTCTCAATCCTGTGAGGAGTTCATTTCGCTGTCGCCCCATATTCGGAAATTGGGCAAGCATGGGAAAGCGATCTAGCAATCGCACCATTTGGAGATCGGCGCCAAGTTCGTCCTGCTGTGCCAGATAAATCCATATATCTTCTAAATCTTTTTCCGCTTGCTGGGAAAGGCGATAGCGATTCAAGGGCACTTACTCCTGTTTTAGGCGTTGTTGTCCGCGTTGTTTGATAGTGAGGAGAAGATTCGGCAGAGAATTGTCATCGTACTCTGTATATTGTCCTGTCTGAAGCTGTTCTACACCGATCGCTATTTCCTGCTTAAGAGTTTCTCGATCTGCCTTTGTAGTGTCTGAAGTTTGATTTGGAATTAGAAGTTTATGGATGAGGATGTGGCGCTCTTCCTCGGTGAGGGCGAGGATAATTTGAGTGAGGGTATCGATGAGTTGAGTGTTGATCGTGGCGGCTTCGGTCATATGCGATCGGAGAATGGTTGCATTAGAGGAAGGATAACATTATTTTAACTTAGCCATTTTCAATCAGAATTCACCAAGGACTGCCGATCATGCTGAAAGCTGCCCAATAATACGGATGGGATAAATCTTTGCTGTCGAGTTTGGGGATGGACGGGGGCAAGGGAATGTCGCCTCGCGCACTTCGCAGTTGACCGCCTTCGATCGTCACTTTGCCTTCGATCGCGGCAATTTGTGCTTTTCTGAGAGCTTCAGCTTTAATGATTGGAGGGTCGTTTGGCCTGCGGATTTTTAACTGCTGGTAAAACTCTGTCATCAAGGCGAGAGTCCCCGCATCGCTGACGTACCACAAGCTGGCGAGGGCTGATTTTGCTCCCGATTGCAGCGCTAAACCGGCAAATCCGAGTTCTGCTTCTTTGTCTCCCAAGGCGGTTCTACAGGCGCTTAATACTAATAGTTCGAGGGGCGGATTGTTCCATTTTAAATCTCTCATTTGATCGAGACCGAGTTGGGTGTCCCAAAATTGAATGTAGGAGTTATTTGGGGTTCCTGGGCGGAATTCTGCGTGGGTGGCAAGGTGGATGATTCCGTATTTTTGTTGCAGTCGCTGGGATTGCAAGTTTACTAGGGTGAAGTCTTGGTTGAGAAAGGATTGACCGGGCCACTGTCGGGCGATCGCGCCTAGTTCTAACGGCACTGCTGGTAGCGGTTCTTTGTTCGCCTCTTCTGCGAAATCTGATGCTCCCATTGCTAGGACTTGCACGTTTCTGAGGTCGGTGTAATTGCTGTCTGTGAGTTTGAAGGCTGGGATGCGGGCGAGGCTGTATTTTTGGATCAGAAATTGCTTTCCGTCGTGCATTGCTGCTAGGGGTACGGTTCGCAAACCTGCGCCGACGCAGAACAGCAAGGTTTCAATTTTTGCTGTTTGCAAATCTGTTTCTAGGGGTGCAACTATCCATTTGTAGAGTTGTTGGGCTGGTTCTAGATAGCTGGTGGTGTTAATTTTTACGGGGTTGGTGATTTCGCTGCGGAATTCTTGGACTACTGAGAGCAGTTTCTCTTGTTTGGCTTCGGGGATGCTGCGGAGAATGGGCGGGCGATCGGGCAATATTAAGATTAATTCTAGTTGGTCGGTGCGGGGGATAGCGTAAATTAAAGCTGGTTTTTTCTTGGTTTGAACTGCTAGACGGGAGAGAGTTTTTGATATTGCTTCGGCGGTTTTAGCACGGGTTTCAAAGTCTTGTTCAAAGTAGTTTTGATACTCTTCTTCCCAGTTTTCTTCGATTCTGGTTACGGCTTCGGTGAGGTTTCCCCGATCGAGCAAATTTCTCATTTCTTGCCCGCCCAGCCCGCCCTGGCCTGTGTTTTGGGCAATTGTAGCGAGGTTCGCCGTGCTCAGGCAGAAAAATATTGCTATCACACAGTAAAAAATAGCTTTTTTAATTTTTTTCTGAGTCGTGTGTTTTTGGCGTTGCTGCTGGGATTGGTAGTGCATGGTTTTGGGGCGGTTAAGGGCGCCGTTGGCGGCAGCAGTTGGCAAAAGTTTGGATGTGGGTGAAAATTTTGACTGAAAGCATCCAGGATACAAGCCCCCGGATTCATCCGTCCAGAAATAAAAAACCTGTATCCGAGAAACTTCCCCCCCGAATTTATCCGTGGGGTCAATGCTTCATTCAATTCTTTAATCTAAAATCTAAAATCTAAAATCTAAAATCGATTGACTGTGCTGGCGATCGCCGCACGATTATAGCATTCAAGAGCAACCCCAAATATCTACCGTAGGGTGTGGATACCAGCAGCAACAGAGGCCCCACGCCAGGAAATTGACCATTTATGTAAAAGTTTGTAAATTATGCAGGGGTTTTGCATAAACAGGACTTACGCAAAAAACTGAGATGTTGCACTATTTTCAATAATCCTTTTATGAACAGGCAAGATGCCTGTTCCACAAAAAATTCATCTTTTGTGGAACGGGCCGAAGAGCCCGTTCTTAAGAATGGTGCAAGATGTGAGTTTAACCGGCATTAGCTATACGGGCGTCTTTGAATTTTTGCGACACATCCGCACTTCTCAGGTTGAATCGAGTTTTGTCTTGGTATTAAGTGAGGAATACTCTGCATCGATCGCCGATATATTGAGTTACCTCAGTAGATATATTCTCTGTATTTACTTCTTTTAAAATAGTTAGGTTTTTTCGCCCAAACTTAGTTAAAGCTCGGCTGGTTAATTGTTTTGCCTCGGATATCTGCCAGGTTATTTCGTACAATTCGCCAAGACTGCTTTTCGCATAAGATTTTGCCGGAAAACCTCATAGTTTTTTAACATCATTGGCGGCGGTTGCTAATAGTTGAGCAAGATAAATAAAAACACTTAATTATTTAGAGAATTTTACGCTAGGCGGGCGATCGCTTTTTTCTTCTTTTCTCCTAAATAACTAAAGCCTTCTTGCTTCTGCTATACATTGTGTGCGATCGAACCATATCAAGTGCGTTAGCGCAGCCCTCGAAGAGGATCGCGATCCGATTGGGGGATGTGTATTAGTATTTCTTCACATATCCTGATTTCGGTCTATGATATATGCCTTATGGCGTATTTGTGTTTAAAGCCCGTTACCGCGTACCGCTGATGAGTCAATCAACCAATTCACCGCTATCCCAACCAGTTTCTCGAAGAACCGCCCTCAAATTCCTCGGAGTCGGTGCCGCAGGCGGGCTGCTGGGCTACTCTCGGTTTTCCAAGCCAGAGCCCGCCGTTTTTGTGCAAGATTCTCTTGACTTGCCGCGAATGCTGAATAACCGCAAAACCGTTGCAGTTGTAGGCGCAGGCTTAGCAGGGCTCGCCTGTGCTTACGAGCTATCCCAGCGAGGTTTCGCCGTAACATTGCTCGACAAATCGCCCCAACTCGGCGGTAAAATTGCTAGTTGGCCGATACAAGTCGGGAACGAAACTTTTATGATGGAACACGGTTTCCACGGTTTTTTTCCGCAATACTACAACCTCAAAAGTGTGGTTGAAGAACTAGAAATTACCGATAACTTTATATCTTTAGAATCCTACGCCGTTCTGTTTAGAGACGGCAAATACAAACCCGAAGTTTTCCGTCCCAACCATTCAGCTTTTCCCTGGAATATAGTTGACTTGGGGATATCTTCTCCCAATCGGCTCAAGTGGGGAATCAATCTTACAAAACCCGCTCACTGGCAAGTATTTCGGGAAATCGGCGGTTTTCAAACTCAAAAAACTTTCGATCGCCTCGACAATATATCAGTTGCCGACTGGGTAAAAGGTGAATTTCCGCGCGGGCTTTATGACTTGTATTTTCTGCCTTTTGCCAAGTCCAGCCTCAACGCTCCAGACGAATTGAGCGCGGGAGAATTAATGCAATTTTTCCACTTTTACTTTTTCGGAAATCCAGAGGGTTTGGCCTTCAACGGTACGCGGCAAGATATGGGCACGAGTTTGGTGCAGCCTATTGCCAGAGCCATTGAAAGCAAAGGCGGCAAAGTATTAACAGATGTCGCAGTCAGTGAGATTCGCTGGGAAAACGGTCAGATTGATTCTCTGAGTTACCAGTCGGGAGACGTGCAAAGTAAAATACCTTTTTGGGTGAAGCGAAACGCGCTGTTAACTGACAGCAACTCTACCGAATATTTCGGCGCTGGGGACAGCGTATTTGCCGCCGCACCGTCGGGAAAAGAGGCAATTTCTCTGAGCTGCACTCACCAAGGCTGCACAGTTCAGAAACAAAACGACGGTCAATTTCACTGTCCTTGTCACGGGGCAGTTTTTGATGCCGAAGGGCGAGTTGTGAGCGGGCCTGCTCAGCGGGATTTGCCTCGATTTAAGGTAGTAGATGAAAAAGCAGATGAAATACAGTTAGTAGCAGCGGTTAAGCAATCGCAGCCGCAAAATTTGGGAGAAACATTGAAGGCTGATTACTATGTTTTGGCGGCCGATGTTCCGGGGATGCAGCATTTGTTTAGTTTGGCTAGCGGTGAGGTAAATCCGCAGGTGCAGAGTCGGATCGAGAGCTTGAAAATAGCCGATCCGTTTGCGGTTGGGCGTTTTTGGTTCGATCGCGAATTTCCCTGGGAACACAGCAATTTCAGTTCGCTTTCCGGCTACAAACTGACTGACAGCATCACGCTTTACCACCGAATTCAGGATCAGTTCATAGAGTGGAATCAGAAAACGGGCGGTAGTGTAGTGGAACTGCACGCTTATTGTTACAAGGAGAAGGAATTTCCGAATCAGGAAGTTTTGCTGGCGACTTTTGAGCAAGAATTGTACGAAATTGTACCGGAATTAAAAGAGGCAAATATGCTGCACCGGGAATTGGTAAATCAAAAGAATTTCTCTGGATATCCGCCCGGTAGTTATGCAGAAAGACCAGAAACTTGCTGTGCTGTTCCGAATCTGTTGTTTGCGGGAGATTGGGTGAAAATGCCGTTTCCGTGCGGTTTAATGGAAAGGGCGGTTAGCAGCGGTTTGTTGGCAGCTAATGCTATTTTATCTCAGGAGGGTTTGCAGAGGCGATCGCTCTTGACGGTGAATCCCGAAGGCGTGTTAAAAATCTAAGGTTTGCAGTGGGGCGGGCTTTATAAATCGTCAATCATCGGCTGGTATCCTCGGTGAAACCCGCCCCCTGTCATACGATTTTAGATTTTAGATTTTAGATTTTAGATTTTATATTTGAAAAAATGGGAATGACTGATTATCTAAGGGTTTAGAGGTTTCCTAAAGTTGCATTCTTTTTCTAAGATGAGTTACGGTTTGTGGGTGTGGTTTAGCTGAGGGGAAAAGGCAGAGCTTGCGAACAAAAAAAATATCTGCGTTAAGCGGGGTGGATATGCGGTTAAAATATTATTGAATGAGTATAAAGCAATAATAAATGCTAAATAGTAACTGCAAACTTCGCAATAAATCTGTAACGTTTGATGCTTTTGCAACAGAATATGATTTCGTGGCCTCGTTGCAAAACCAGAACGATTTCTTTACTAACAACCTATCTGTCAGCAAAGGTTCAGTATTAGATATTGGCTGCGGTTCGGGAATTCTTGCTTTTGAATTAGCCCAGTATTACGATAATGTGGTCGCCGTCGATTTGTCAGCAAAAATGCTAGATATAGCCCGTCAAAAACGCTCAGCCCCCAATATCGAATATATCCAAATGGATGCCAGTCAATTAGCGCTCGATCGCCAATTTGATTTAATAGTTAGTTCTGCAACTTTTCACCACCTGCCCAACCTTCCCGCCGCCCTCCATGCAATTAAACAATTGTTAAATCCGCACGGAAAAATCGTCTTTATAGATAATATATCGGAAGTCGAGACACCTGCTACAATAGGCTACATATTAGGTGCAGCGAGAGATTTTAATCCCGACTGTTCCACCTACGGATTTCGCCATGCTTTAAGACTATTAAAATTTCGATTGTCGCCTGGGTGGTTGAAGCATTTAGCTAACGATAGGTATTTGTCAGAACGGAGATTTAGAAAAATTTACGGTCGTTGCTTTCCGGGCTGTTATTTTGTAAAATTGGGTTGTTTTATGGGCGTAATTTGGGAATATTTGTAATGCAAAACAACGCGATAAAATCGGTAGCTGGAAAAGGGGAAAAAACTCACATCCGCCAGTTGGGCATTAATCTCGATCGCTGGTATGCCATCGCCCGCAGCACCGAGGTACAAACTCAGCCCGTCACTGCGAAAATCTGGAATCGGGCGATCGTACTTTTCCGCGACAGTGCAGGCAAAATCAACGCTTTAGAAGATAGATGTCCGCACCGACAAGTTAAACTCAGCCACGGTCAAGTTAAAGGCGATTTAATCGAATGTGCTTACCACGGATGGCGGTTAAATGCAAGGGGAGAATGCGCCGAAGTCGATTATTTAGCAGAAAATCAAAAGCTACCTAACTGCAAAATTCGCTCCTATCCTGTCCAGGAAAAAAACGGTTTTATCTGGCTGTTTCCCGGCGACGAAACCCAAGCCGAAAAAATAGATTTACTGGATTTGCCAGAGTGGGAACATCTCAATTATATTGTCACAGTTTCAGTCATCGACTGTCAGGCACACTATTCATTTTTAATTGAAAATTTGATGGATATGTACCACGGACACTTGCACGATGATTGGCAAGCTTGGGCAAATCCAGTGTTAGATACTTTAGAAGAAAACGAGCATCAAGTAACTGCTCGCTATCAGGCACAAAGTTATTACAAAATAGATAAAATTTGGTCAATTTCTCAGTTATTTTTTAAATCTTTGCGCCGACTGCACCCGGAACCGCTGGAGGTGAGTTATGTTTACCCGCACTGGGTTTCCACTTTGGGGAGCGACTTTAAGATTTACTGCTTGGTTTGTCCGGTGAGCGAAACAGCAACTCGCGCTTATTTAATTCATTTTACCTCATTAAATGCGTTTTGGCGGCTGCACAAATTGCCTGTTTGGTTTCGCAGGTTTATCAAAGATTGTTGTTTCGGCGCGGCTCAAAAGTTATTAGATGGTTTGGTGCGGCAGGATGTGTTAATGATTGAGGAAGAACAGCAGGCTTTTTTGCAGAATTCAGAAAGAAAAAATTATGAATTAAATCGAGCTTTAGCCAGCGTGCAAAAGTTGATGAGAAGTCAGGGGGAAAATGGGTAATTCAGCCGCAGATTGAAGCCTACAGCGGGACGAATGAAACCAGCCTGCACAAGCTAAGTTGAGAGTTCGCCTTTCCAAGCTTGAGCATGGTATTCTAGCAGCAAGGAAAATTGACTTTCGGGAAGCAATTACCAACCACACCTAACACAGGAACCAAGCATGAACCGTGTCAGCATCAAGGGTGAGGAACACCCCATTAGGAAAATCTTTAGCGATGACTTTATGTTTACCATTCCCCTCTACCAGCGTCCCTATGCTTGGACAAATGAGCAAGCTGGGGAACTGCTCGAAGACCTGTTAACATTCTTGGGAGATGGTAACGAGACGATTGATGAACTCAACCCCTACTTTCTAGGCAGCATTGTTTTGATCAAATCGGAGCAGCCAGCCGCTGAAATTGTAGATGGTCAGCAACGTCTAACAACTCTCACCATACTACTAGCTGCTCTCAGGGAATCATTGCCAACACAACACGCCAATGACTTGACCACTTATCTATACCAAAGAGGCAGCTTAATCGCGGGTATAGATAATCGTTACCGTCTGACTTTGCGCGAGCGAGATGCAGAATTTTTCAAGGAATATATTCAAAATGAAGGTGGTATTAACAAGCTCCAAAAATTAAACAATGCTGAGCTGATGGATACTCAGAAGCTTATTAAAGAAAATGCACATTTATTCTTGCAACGTTTGCAGACTATCGCTGAATCCCACCGTATACGTCTTGCCCAGTTCATCATTACCCAGTGCTTCTTGGTAGTGGTTTCTACGCCTGACTTTGACTCTGCTTATCGGATATTTTCTGTGTTGAACAACAGGGGATTGGATCTCTCGATAACTGATATCTTGAAAGCGGACATTATCGGAAAAATACCCGAAAGCCAACAAGAAAAATATACTAAAAAGTGGGAAGATACCGAGGAGGAGCTGGGACGCGAGTTATTCAAAGACTTGTTTTCTCATATTCGGATGATTAAAGAAAAGAAAAAACTTAGCAAGAGTATCCTTAAAGAGTTTCAGGAAAACATCAATCCTGCGGCAGGGTCTCAGCAATTCATTGATGAAATTTTAGCTCCTTATGCTAAGGCTTTTTCGGAAATTCACAACTCAACCTATGAAAGCGAGCGGCGTGCCGAGGAAATTAATCAACTATTTAAATGGTTAAACAAAATTGAGAATGTTGACTGGATACCGCCTGCCATTTTCTACCTATCGCGTAACCGTAATAACTCCGATAATTTGGTGCGTTTTTTTACAGATTTAGACCGCCTTGCGGCAGGTTTAATGATTGTCCGCGCCAATATTAATAAACGGATTGAACGTTACAGCAGATTGCTTACTGCTATTGAACAAGAGGAAGATTTATTCAATTCCAATTCACCGCTCCAGTTTACTCCTGAAGAGTCAAACAATATCCTTAGAGTCCTCGATAGTGACCTTTACCTAATCCAAAAAATTCGTCTTTATGTTTTGCTGCGCTTAGATGCTGCTCTGTCAGAAGGTGAAGCATCTTACAACTTCTCCAAAATTACTGTCGAGCACGTACTTCCCCAAAATCCAGGGGCTAATAGTGAGTGGATGAAGTGGTTTCCTAGTCAGGAAGATCGCGATCAATATGTACATCGTCTTGGCAACTTAGTTTTACTATCTGGTGCGAAAAACACTCAGGCAAAAAATTATGATTTTGATGTGAAAAAGCAGAAGTATTTCACTACTAAAACGGGCGTTTCACCCTGTGTGCTTACTACCCAAGTGCTGCGGGAACAGGAATGGACGCCAGAAGTAATCGCTCGACGGCAGAAAGAGCTGATTAATGTTCTCAAGAATCTTTGGCGCTTATAGGATAATTGAATTTGATATCAACTTCCTATTATCTGTCCATCAGCACAAAACCATCTGCGTCCATCTGCGGTAAAAAAATATAAATTCCGCCAGCACAAACTTTACTTTTTAGCCCGCTGCTGCTGGTAAACGCTGACAACTTTATCGGCATAAGTAGCAGTGGCGCCACTTTTACAAGCTGCGGATTCCCCAGTCATCCACCAGCAAGCGGCGCGGCGTACAGCGGCTGTTTCATTGTTGCTGCTAGCTTTGTATTCGTCGCGCAGCAAATCGCCCACGATACAGGTAACAATTGATTTGGCTTTTGTCGCGTCAGCCTCAAATTGTTGCGGTGTTAAATCTTGTTTGGTACAGAATTTTGCCCAGCGGGAAATATTATTGGGTAAAACTTGCCACTGACTGTACATTCCGTCATTTGCGGCTTGTGGCGGGGCGGCTTGTCGCAGCGCTTCTACAAGGGCGGAAACTTGCGCGTCGGTGACTGCTTGTGCTGTGGCTGGAAGTGCTTGCAATCCGAGGCTAATTATTAGGCTGCCGAATAGTAGATTGGTTTTTGCGATCGATTTAAAATTCATTCACAATGCCCTGTTTGATTTAAAGTTTGTTCCCTCAAACAAGGTTTACTATTTTGTCGATCGAATACCTCTGTCTTAAGTATGATTTGCTTGTTGAATGCACTGTCGATCGCCCTTACGATAGAAATTGTTAATCAAGTAGGATAAAATCATGGAAGTACGACCCAGGGAAATTCGCAACTACCTGAGAGCAGATGGGACAAATCCTTTTGAAGATTGGTATAACTCGCTCCGGGATACCACAGGCAAAAATAGGATTCAGTTAAGGCTTAAGCGAGTCATGACTGGTAATCTAGGAGATTGTAAGTCCGTCGGAGAAGGAGTTTTTGAACTCAAAATTGACTTTGGCCCTAGATATCGGCTTTACTTTGGACAAGTCGGGCTGACAATTGTACTTCTGCTAATAGGTGGAGATAAGAGAAAGGAAAGAGCGAGATATTGGCAAAGCTATTCAATATTGGAGAGACTATGAAAGACGTGAAAGCACCAACGAGTAGGAGTTACCAAGAATTTCTGATCGAATCTCTGAGAAATGCCGAAGAAGCAGCAGGTTATATCGAGGTGACATTGACAGAAGCCAGCGATGAACCTAAATTGCTCCAAATGGTACTCAAAGATGTTGTAGATTCTCGGCTAAAGTTCAACAATTTATCAGAGTCAGCTAAACTTCAATGGGAAAAACTCGACAATATGCTGACTGAAAGTGCAGGTTCGGAAATCTATAGTTTGGTAGAATTGCTCGAAGCATTAGGATTTAAACTAGAAATTACTGTCGCAGATACTGAGTTGTCGGCTGACTCGGAATCAACGGATTTGGGGGAATCAGAATTATCGCCCGAACCAGTAGTGATTAATCCCAGTTAATGAGTAAATCGCCCCCTCACCCTTTCATCACAAAATCAAACAACCGATGAGCCATTTCTAGCTTGCTGCAAGGTGCTATTTCTACTTGCTTGCCGGCGGCATTAATTAATATTGCTTGATTGGTATTGCTGCCAAAACCTGCACCTATTCGATCGATCGGGTTTGCGGCAATTACATCCAGTTTCTTCGCCCGCAATTTCTCCAAAGCCGGCTTGACAATATCCCCAGTTTGTGCTGCAAACCCGATTAATTTTTGGTGCGGCTGTTTCAATTTTCCCAACTCTGCCACAATATCCGCTACCGGTGCCAAAGGCAAACAATTCGGGAGCGATCGCTTCGGCAATTTCTCACTACTGTACTCAGCCGGCTTCACATCCGCTACCGCCGCCGCCATCACTGTCAAATCTGCATCGTGAAAGCATTCCAGCATCGCCTGTCGCATTTCTTCTGCACTCGTCACTGCGATCGCCCGCACACCTGAGAGCGGCAATTCGCCAGTTATACTGTGTACCAGCGTCACTGTCGCGCCCCGGTGTTGTGCAGCTTGCGCCAAAGCTATACCCATTTTGCCGCTGGAAGGATTGCCGATAAACCGCACCGGATCGAGGTGTTCCCGCGTTCCTCCCGCACTGATCAACACCCGAAGGCCCGCTAAATCTCGATCGCCCTTCGCATACAACAGCGACTCAATATGAGGCAAAATCTCACCAGGTTCTGCCATGCGGCCGACACCCGCGCGATCGCACGCCAGCATACCCGCCCCCGGATTCGCAGCATGATAGCGCCGATAACTCAACACTTCCCGCCAATTCCGCTGCACCGCCGGCTGTTCCCACATATCCGTATTCATCGCCGGTGCCAGCAAAATTGGGCAAGTAGAAGCTAAGACAGTATTAGTCAGCAAATTATCAGCAAAACCCCCCGCCAACTTAGCCAAAGTATTAGCCGTCAGGGGAGCAATCACAAAAACTTCCGCCCATTCTCCCAGTTGAATATGCAGGGGGCGCCCGTGACTTGGTTGCCAAAAATCTTTGTCAGTAAAAGCAGGATGGCGGCACAGAGTAGCAAAAGTCAAAGGCGTTACAAACTCCCCTGCCGCATCAGTAAGAATAGCTTTAACTTCCGCTCCAGCTTTCGCTAAAGTTGAAACTACTTCGCAAACTTTATAAGTCGCAATCCCGCCACTAACGCCGATTAAAATTCGTCTGCCTTTCATGTCATACCATTTTAGATTTTAGATTTTAGATTTTAGATTTTAAATTGGGAATGACTGATGAATACCAGGGTTGAGAGCTGGCCTACATTCACATTCTTTTTTGAAACTGGTGTCATTTTTCCATAAAAAAGAATCAAGAAAGAAATTAAGATAAAAACAGACTAAAATCCCTCATTCATCTGTTTAATCTGCAACAAAATATGCTGCTAACTTCTTCCTCAATTCCGTCGAAAATTTTGAGCTAGATTTTTCAGTCTATGCTTCGTCGTAGGCTTCCATATCCAGAAGGTGGAGATAAGGTTCAACTAGCTCCGGCCGCTGAAAGGCAAGCGATCGCAACAAATGCCAATCATTCAATCCCTCAAAAGGATCTGTATAATCGTCAACTTCCAAACGGACAGCCAATTCTGCCACGTCCTGAGAAGTAAGTACAGCTATATCGCGCGATGCTTTGGTTAAAGTTTTCATTTTTTTCCCCTGCCCGAGACTTCCGCCATACTATATACTAA
Source organism: Microcoleus sp. B4-C1 (assembly GCF_036705285.1). NCBI lineage: Bacteria > Bacillati > Cyanobacteriota > Cyanophyceae > Oscillatoriales > Microcoleaceae > Microcoleus > Microcoleus sp. B4-C1. The sequence continues at coordinate 54,992 of NZ_JAUBUC010000045.1, forward strand.
ACCTTTAATCAGATTTCGACACAGTTTCTACAACAAAACTTCGCATTACCTCTATAACTTCCGGCAGAATCTCGTGTCCCATGTTAAATTCTCGATACTGCACCGGAGCTCCCCAAGCCGTCAAACTCTCGCGCGATCGCACAGCAGCACTAACAGGCACAATAGTATCTTGAGTACCGTGTACGATTAAAACAGGTGGCAAAACACTCCCCGCAACTGGCGAAATCTGGTGTAAATAACCGCTCAGACAAATTAAACCAGCTAGGGGCAAAGTCAATCCCACATCTAGAGTCATCGCTCCGCCTTGAGAAAAACCGCCTAAAATCGTGCGAGACAAAGGCACGCCCGTGGTGCTTTCCAAAGACAGCAAAAATTCCCTCAGCAATTGCCGGCTTTCTACCAATCCCTGAGCGTCTTTGGTTTGAAGGTTATACCACGCTTTGCCACTCGTTACCTGGGGATGGGGAAAGGGGGCATAGGGAAACACAAACTGATAATCCGGCAAATTGAAAAAGGGTGCTAAGGAAGTCAAATCCCGAGCATTAGCACCCCATCCATGTAAAGCGACCATCAAAGCGACAGGTTTGCGATCCGTTGTGGGCGGTATGCTAATAGATTGTAAAGACATCGTAGTTAATAATTGGTAATCTGGCCTGGCTACAATTATAAATTGTTACGACGGGTAAAACCCCAGATATTTTTTTCGGCAATATTCCACTGAACTTAGCACAGGTTTGCTAATAACTATAACAGTTGACAGTTGACAATTAACAGTTGACAGTTAACCGTTGAAAGTAGAGTGCTAAATCCGAAACTTTCCCAAGTAAAATGCGGAGATTTTACGTTTTATAAACAGGAATTAGGGAGCATCTCATATTTGTAAAAACACTTCTTCTGGCTCCTTCCTTCTGCCTCTTTCCTCCTGCCTCCTGCCTTCTGCCCCCTGCCCCCTCCTGCCCCCTGCCC
>NZ_JAUBUC010000046.1:0-13625 GCF_036705285.1 Microcoleus sp. B4-C1
ATCATTATTATTCAATTATATTTCTACATAAAGGGGTATTGACAAAATCTACTCCGTTCTAACTTGTTACCAATGGGTTTTTACCGAAAATAAGCAGCAGCCCAACTAAGCATCGAGGAAGAAACTGGGTTTCTCGTCGAGAAAGTAAGTCCGGGACTGCTTAATATAGAATGCGTCAGTCGATTTGAGATTTTAGACCTCGGCTTGAGTCCTGAGTCGAACGATTTGAGATTTTAAATTTACTCCACAGATAAATCTGGGAAATGGAACAAGAGTCTAAAATTTTGATCTCTCCACGACAGGAGTCGGTGGCTTGTATGCGTTTTTGAGCGGGCTGATTCGGCAGCACGAGCATTCCTCATTCGGCACAAGACAATAAAAGCCAGAGTTGCCACAATTAAGAACGTCCTCACCGTCAGCGCGCTTATTTAACAATAATTAATTATGGAAGCGGCTGTGAGTTTGACCTCCTCGCATCCAGGATACCCGCCACGTGATTCATGCCGAAAGCAGACTCAGGACCGGTGAAATAAAAAACCTGTATCCGATGAAACTTGCCGAACGTATTTATCCGTGGGGTCAAGGCTTAAATCTAAAATCTAAAATCTAAAATCTAAAATCGATTGACGCGCCCCTCCAGTTGGTGCATAAATTTTGAGAGTATGGCAGTTTACAGGCCACGACTCGAAACCAATACATTTCCATCGAAACTCCATGTCGGGAACCGCTGCTAATTTGTAGTGCATCAAACATTTAAGCTGTTGTGCATTAAACTCGGTCTTTTTCAATTCCCCTGTGGAAATAACCTCAAATTCTCTGGCTTGGGGCCGGAGGAGGAAGATTTTCGCCAGTTCCCCCTAGAAATCTACTGATTCGTGGCGAAGTGTTAAGAGTCGCGAAGCAATCTCGCCCGATCAAAACTATTCTCCTCTTAGTGGCTGCCCGATGTTTCTGCCGCCGCGCCCATGGAGTCGGGTTTTAGCTTAAACCCGTTCAACGAACCGGTGAAATTTCCTGCAATTTTTACCGGATTGCCTTCCCCAGACTGCGTTCTGTGCAAGTTATATGCCCAAAACCTTAATAGAAGATTGCTCGTTGGTATTTGGGGTTTTGAGGGGATTTCCAGCCGTAAAAATAGAATTTACAAGTAGCTGGCAGTGGCATCGAGAACAAGTGCTGCCTCGTCTTGTTGAGGTAAAAGTTAACCCCGCGCCGGTAAATGCTTTCGGCAGATTTGCAGTGGCCGCGTTCTAGGTATTTCCATTCATGGCTGTCTTATTTTGACCTTGACCGCAGACACAATCGGGGATTGGTGAATGCAGGGAACAGACTTTACTGTAAAAAAGTAAAGCATTTAATTTGCGACAATAATTCCCCGCGCGATCGCTCCAAGGCTTACACAAGGATTTGGGCCGCGAGGAGCAAATTGATCGCCCTTCGAGCATCCTTACTTGCACCCCCGGTCTTGAGGCCGCAGAAATTTCTCCAGAATCTTAATATTCAGAATTATTAGTATTGACAGTGAAACAAAGTTAATCTAATGTGTTGTAATTGATATAAGTAAAGTCCAATAAGCGAGGTACGGTCAATGGCAGAAACAGCTACAGCACCCTTAACAGGAAAAGGTCTGCTTCAAAAAATCAAAGGCAGTGATTTGCCACGCAGAGAACTTGCGAAGCTTTGCGGCTACTTCACAGTCAGCAAAAGTGGAGAAACCCGGATTAATCTGGCTGAGTTTTACGATGCAGTGTTAGCTGCTAAGGGCATTGAGCTAGAGAAGTCTAAAGCAGACGGACGCGGGCGAGAAGCGAGTTATCGAGCTAGCGTTCACAAGAATGGTTCGATCGTGATCGGGGCAAATTATACCCAAGAAATGGGATTAAAGCCGGGAGACGAGTTTGAAATTAAGCTCGGATACAAGCACATTCGCTTGATTCAGATCGATGTGGACAGACCGGATGTGGAATTGGATGATGAAGAGGAGGATACAGAAGAATAGAGGCGATTCGCTGCGGGATAGCTTCGCCGCGCGTGATGCAGTCAGCCGATAGCAAGGCGACTGGATTTGGCTTCGCTACACGAGTATTTGCGCGCCACCCTTCGATTTAACTGATGAGCTGTCTTGACTATTTCTATTTTCTCTTGTCTCGCAAAGACTACAGTGCCTCTGAACTTCGCAAAAAGGGGCAAGAGAAAGGTTTTGGCAATGAGGAAATATTGGAGGCGATCGCGCAAATTCAAGACCGCGGCTATCAGTCCGACACTCGCTTGGTGGCAAACTCGATCGCCTCTGCAGCAGGCAAATACGGAAAGTCTGCCATCAAGCGCAAGTGCCTGCAAAAAGGAATTACCAACGATTTGTTCGAGCAAGTCTGGGAAGAAGAAATTGCCGAAAATCAGGACTCCGAAGCAGAAAAACTGGCCGAATTAAAAGCCAAAGTCATGCGGAAATACAAGATCGATACTTGGGGTAAAGCAGATCCGAAAACCAAGGGCAAAGTCTTGAATTACCTGCAATACAGGGGCTTTAATGCCTTTGAAATTTGGCGACAGTGGCAAACAGAAGAAGATGACGAGTAAATAGTAGGGCCAAGCAAATAGATGCGGCCCAGATAGGCAAGCACAACTGCACTGCTGTCGACGGGGCTAAAGTGTAAGTCCTGAGTTTTTGTAAATATATGTCAATCCTCAGCGTTGACTAAATAAGATTCGTACATCTGCCGATGTCTGGCTAAAAGCTGGAGATATTTCTCATTGATTTTAGCCAGCATCCATTTCTCTTTAAAAATGGCGGCGGATTCGGCTTTCACCGGATCTGTTTCGAGCGGCAAAATATCTTTTCGAGCGGCGGTTTGCTCTGCAACAGACTTCAGCTTCTGAGGGTTTTGCTGGTATTTCCGACCGCTTTTGTGGTTGGCGTAGCGACGCGATCGAGTATACCCCATCTGCAAGAACTTGCGGGCCATGTCGGCTCCTACAAAATCTTCGCGATCGAGATACTCTAAAAACAAGGAGTAAATTTTGCTGCTGGACTCTCTGGCAATTTCAGGAGTCTTAAATCTCCAGAAAGGCAGAATTTCTCCTTTGTACGGTTCCACTAACAGCACTCCCTGTTCTCCTTTCCCTACACAATAAAGTTCCGGGTGCTGTCGAAAGTCGATGTTCTTAAAATCCAAAGAATAGTCGAACTGCTTCATCGGGCATTTTCTGTTCTATCTGGAACTATAGAAGCCCGGGGTTTACCTTCGTCTGGTTGGGTATAAACCCAGGCCCAAGCAATCAAGACGGCTTGAAAAGGCAGCCTGAACCAATACAGTAATTGGTTGTGGGGAATCCCTTCTATGGGAATGTTGTTGACGGCTTGATTGATATTAGCTGGAAACACGGCAATAAACAAGGCAATTAATCCCCACGCCGCCGCCCTGCTGACAGGAGGAACTAACAGCCCAATTCCGCCCAAAATCTCGAAAAAACCGCTGATATAAACCAATGCTTCCGGGTAAGGAAGCTGGGGCGGCACAATTCTGATAAAAGGTGCGGGTACTGCAAAGTGCAGCACGCCTACAATACTGATAGCTACTGCGAGAATAACTCGCCAAATTTCTTTTTGACTTTTCATGGCAATGGGTAATTAATAATTGTTAAATTGCTACGATAATGCTTGCACAAAATCGCTATCTGCGATCGAGATGACAAGCAAACTGAACCCCAAAAATTCCAGCTTTCCGGGTTTGTCTGCTTTTGCTGGTGGCTGTAACGATTTTATTTCGTAGAAAAACCAGGTTTCTGGCTAACTCCCAGACAAGTTTTCACAGCCCCAAACTTGAGGAAGCGAGAACTGGAATCCCACGCCTGCGCGTTGACTGCCAAAAACAGATAGCGCGCATTTTGATAACAAGATTTTAATGTCTAGTACCCTGTTGCTGTCTCTATCTTCGGGTAGTAAAACATGATTTTTGTTCCGGCTAGGGCGTCGTCAGCAGCCAAAGCAGTGGGGGATTTTGTCGATCGACAAATGCACCATCGCTTAACATTAGATAAATCATCGCCGCAATTGAGGAGTGCGATTGCTGCTAAATTTGACCCCCTCGCATCCAGGATACCCGCCACGTGATGAATCCGTCCAGAAATAAAAAACCTGTATCCGATAAAGGAGCCCCCGAATTTATCTCGCGCAAGTCAATGCTTCAATTCTAAAATCTAAAATCTAAAATCTAAAATCTAAAATCGATTGACCTAGCCTTCCAGACGCTTCCCTACCCTACCCTACGGGAACCCCTACGGGGAACGGGAACCCTGGCGGGAAGATAGCTTTGCTAGGGCGTACCTTGATTAGACTAATTAAGGCGAGTAATTTGTCAATAACTTTTAGAATTATTTAATATTTGCGCTTTGAGAATTATTGCCAGAGGGAATTCGGGAACGCTCTGTAATTAAAATTACTATCTCAAGTTTGAATTTCGTCAACTTCCCACAGATGCTAGAATGAATCAAATTATCTAATTTGCTAAAAAGTCGATCGTCGTAGCAACTTCCAAAGCATCCTGCTGGAATTCAAAATAGTCACTCCTAGGCAGGAACTTTTTAGCCACCACATTATTCAAAAAGATTGAGCCTCCAAGCGCTGTGTCATTTTTATCTACACGTAAGCAATCACCGACGACCATGAACACCTCACTAAACACCTCTAAATTTGGCATAAACCGGATGCTGCGACAATCGCTGTTTGCAGGCATCATTTCTGCAGCAGCTTTAGCTAGCGGATGGGCGCCCGGTTTGTATGGACAATCCCCAAACTTCGTTTTCGGATCAGCAGCCCAAGCTCAAGAAATTAGCAGCGAAGAAATTACTAGCTACGCTCGTGCTGTGTTGGCAATAGAACCCAGACGGGTGGAAGCTTATAACGAAATTAAAGGAATGGCTGGGGGCTCGGTTCCCAGAGTAGTGTGCAACGAAACTCAGCAAATTAATAGGTTGTCTGGAGGTGTTCGCGGCATCGCGGTGAATTACTGCCAACAAGCTAAAAAAGTTATCGAAACCAATGGTTTGACAGTTAGTCGCTTCAACCAGCTTACTTTGCTCCAGCAAGCGAATCCGGCAGTCAAACAGCGAATTCAAGCCGAACTGCTGCGACTGCAACAAGCGGGCAATCAATAAGCTTGAGGGTTTGAGTCTTTCTTCCTCTCCCGTTCTATTAGACTTCTCCATAAAAGCTTGTTAAGGGCAGGCAGGATGCCTAAGCGCTACCTCCCCCCAACAATATATTGGAGATTTAAATTGTTCGAGTTACTAGACGATATGCAAAATTTTTTGAAAAAAGGGCGATCGTCTGTGATAAAATGCTTGACAAGATGACAAAAATGTGGTATGAAGACAAGAACGGGAGCGGTTCAGAGAGATGAATATTTTTCAACTGGCTGTAAATCGCAATGAGATATAGCGATCGCCAAGACGATTAAAACGTTTTTAATTCCTGAAACATGAGCTGAAAATGGCAATTTCGGTCTTCCTTATTCCTTCGGCTATAAAAAAGATATTCCTCAAAAACTCGATGTAAAGTGAAGGGTTCTGAGGAATAGAATAGAAAAATGCTAACATTCACAAAACATTTACCAGCAAATCCCGATGCTGTTGTCAGCTTTACTTTACCAATGACAGCGGACGATCGCACTCGCAGCCGCCACCGATTCGAGACAGAAACGGGGGAAAGGCTGCACCTGAGTTTGCCCAGAGGTACAGTATTGCGCGATCGAGATTTATTGCAGTCGGAAGACGGTAGCTGTTTGGTACTGGTAAGTGCAAAACCCGAACTCGTGCTGACAGCGCGGGCCTCAAGCCCGCTGCTACTGATGCGGGCGGCTTATCATTTAGGAAACCGCCACGTAGCTTTAGAAATTGCCGATAATTATTTAAGACTTTCCCCCGACTCTGTGTTGCAGGGAATGCTGGAAAAAATGGGTTTGGAAGTAACAGAGGAAATTGTGCCGTTTCAGCCGGAAATGGGCGCTTACGGGCACAGCCATTAGATTTTAGATTTTAGATTTTAGATTTTAGATTTACTCCCACCGATAAATCCGAGGGCTTATGACTAAATTGCTTTCGGCTATTGAAGAAGCAAGAAGTCAACCGTCAACAGTCATTCGATTTTAGATTTTAGATTTTAGATTTTAGATTTTGGATTGACCCCACGGATAAATTCGGGGGCTTGAGGATTTTCGATTTTCGATTTTCGATTGATTCCCCGGATAAATCCGGGGGCTTGTACCATCAACAAATTCTTGGTCAACAGTCAACAGTGAACAATCAACTTTTATCTTTGTTGCAGCTAGCTTTTGCACCTGTGGGAGCTTATAGTTATTCTGAGGGAATCGAAAGTCTGGTAGAAACCGGTGCGATCGACAGCGAGATTACTTTGAGGAATTGGTTAGAAAATTCGCTGCAATTCGGGGCTGTGCGAGTAGAAGCCGCTGTGGTGGTAAGGGCTTTGAGGGCGGCACAGATGGGGGATTTGACGGCTTTGAATTACTGGAATGCTTGGGCGACGGCTGCTAAGGAAACAGAAGAGTTGCGCTTGCAAAGTTGGCAAATGGGGCGGACTTTGGTGAGGTTGCTGCTGGATTTGCGTGAAGCGAAGCTATCCCGCAGGGAATCGCCCGTTGCTTCTGGGTTAACAACAAGTGTAAAAGATTTGGTGGAATTTGGCGGCAATCCGTGCAATTTTGCGATCGGCTTTGGCATTGCCGCGGCAACCTGGCAGATTGAAGAGGAAGCCGCCGTGTTAGGATATTTGTACAGTTGGGCTGCTAATTTGGCGAGTGCGGGCGTGAAACTGATTCCCCTCGGTCAAACAGCCGGTCAACAGTTACTGTTAGATTTGCAGTCTCAAATTAGCTGTACGGCGCAAGAAGTTTTACAATTAGAAGATGATGAGCTTGGCAGTTGCAGTTGGGGATTAGGACTCGCTAGCATGGCGCACGAAACTCAGTACACTCGGTTGTTTAGGAGTTGAAAATCAGACAATCCAAAATCTAATTAGTAAGGTGCGTCAGAACCCCAAAGCCTCGATAATCGTTCCATAACTCCGTCTGACGCACCCTACAACTACAACTCGGTTATTTCGCAGTTAAAAATCAGACAATCTAAAATCTAAAATCTAAAATCTAAAATCGCTATGGGTGCTTTTCGTGTAGGAATTGCTGGGCCAGTTGGTTCGGGGAAAACTGCTTTACTGGATGCTTTGTGCAAGTCGCTGCGGCAGCAGTACCAGATTGCGGTTGTTACTAATGATATCTATACTCAGGAAGATGCCCAGTTTTTGGTTCGGAGTCAAGCTTTAGAGAGCGATCGAATTTTGGGCGTAGAAACGGGAGGCTGTCCCCACACAGCCATCCGCGAAGATGCTTCCATTAACTTAGTAGCGATAGAAGAGTTAGAACACAAATTCACTGATTTAGATTTAGTGTTTGTCGAAAGCGGCGGCGATAACTTGGCGGCAACTTTTAGCCCGGAGTTAGTAGATTTAACAATTTACGTGATCGATGTCGCTGCGGGCGATAAAATTCCGCGCAAAGGCGGGCCTGGAATTACTAAATCAGATTTGTTAGTAATTAATAAAATAGACCTCGCACCTTATGTAGGAGCAGATTTAGGCGTGATGGAACGGGACGCGAAAAAAATGCGGGGGGAGAAACCTTTTGTTTTTACTAACTTGAAGACAAAGGAAGGATTAGAATCGGTAGTTAATTTTGTTAAATTGAATATGGCATAGATTGAGAAAATATAGTATAATGTAAATAAAGTGACACGGCTCGCAATTCCCCGTGAAAACGTCTCCAGACAAATATAGTCTGCTTGAGTCGCGGGAGTGTCAAAAAAATCTCGTTCTAGTTTTGCCGTTTAATGACTACCAAGTAAGTTATGCTGAGTTGTTATGATGCAGCCGAATACTTTTTGGCTCAGGCAAGTGAAGATGCTGGCGATCTGATATCTAATCTCAAGCTTCAGAAATTGGTTTACTATGCTCAAGGCTTTCATTTAGCTTTGTACGATGAACCGCTATTTCTTGAAGCCATAGAAGCATGGACTCACGGGCCCGTTGTTCCTGATTTGTACCGTCACTATAAAAAGTATGGTACTGGTGCAATTCCACGTCCTGAATATATAGACTTTTCGATTTACGAAGAAAAAACTAAGAGCCTGCTTGATGAAGTTTACTCTGTGTTTGGGCAGTTTGCTGCATGGAAGTTAAGGAACATGACACACGAAGAATATCCCTGGAAACTTGCTGCTCAAAATAGCGGAAAAATTACTCATCAATCCCTGAAAAAATACTTCAAGACTCAACTCAATTGTGAAGAAGCATCTTAAGGCAAATCAACGCCAAGAAAAAGGGAAAAGGATTTCACCTAGAGAAATTGTTGATTTACCGCCAGAGCAGGAGTCACCTCTATTTTCTTTGCGATACATGAATAAAGATTACTCTCTTTCTCAATGCACAAAAGATGAAAAGGCTGCTTTTGCAGATACGCTCTACAAATTAAATCAGCTTACCTGGAGTGAGATTAATGCTTGTCCCCGTCACGGATTGGGCTACGAGAAGATAGCCCGAAGTTCCATTAGAGCACCTATTCCCAGCCATCTTAAGGATGATGTAAATTTTATTGCTTTTCGGTTTTGCGGGAAGGCTCCAATGGTTGGTTATCGGGATGGGGCTGTGTTTTATGTTATTTGGTTGGACAGGGGTTTTACGCTTTACCCTCATTAAAAAGAACTCGTTAAATTAGTGGCGGTGTCCAATTTTCGCTACCTCACCACCAATTCCCTCACCAAATTAGCCAAACGTTCTGTACTGTCTGTCACCGCTAATTGAGCAGCAGCTTGAGACATTTTTTCCAAATATTCGGAATCTCTTAACAAATACAACACTTTGCTTTGCAACACATCTGCTGTCAGTTCGCTTTGACGGAATACCACGGCGGCGCCGACTTTAGCAAATACTTCCGCATTAAATCTTTGGTGATCGTCAGCCGCGTGAGGAAAAGGAATTAAAATAGAAGGTACTCCCGTCACTGCTAATTCTGTCAGAGCACTCGCGCCCGATCGACTAATTGCTAAATTTGCTCGCTGCAACAAGCTCGCCACATTGTCGTAAAATGGCATTGACAAATATTGCTCGTGTTTCAAACTCTCGGCATCCGGGTCATTATTTCCGGTGAGGTGAACCACCCAAGCGCCGGCATCAAACCAAGCCGGAGCACACTCGCGCACTAACTTATTGACTGCGACAGCACCTTGAGAGCCACCCATGACTAAAATAACAGGTACGCTGTCAGGAATTGGCAAATTTAGAGGTTGGCGGGCGAGGAATTGCGATCGCACCGGCGTACCAGCAACCACCGTTTTGGCGCGGGGTAAATGCTGGGCTGCTGCTTCAAATCCGATCGCCACAGCAGTGCACAAAGGACTAAACCAGCGCGTCACCTTCCCCGGAATGGCATTAGATTCGTGGAGAATCACCGGCAAACCCAAAGAGCGAGCCGCTAGAATTGCCGGTGCTGCGATGTAACCGCCGGTAGTAAAGACTCCCTGAAAATTTCCCGCTTTGAGCAACTTCCGCACATGAAGGATCGAGCCGACGAGTCCGCCCAAAATTCGCACAGTACCTAGTCCAAATCGCTGCTGAAAGCCTTCAACGGCGATCGTGTGGAGGGGGTAAAGGGATGAAACTAACTCGGTTTCCATGCGGTCTGGGACTCCTAGCCATTCGATCTGACAGTCGTTCAACTGACTAGCGGTGGCGATCGCAGGAAATAAATGTCCACCAGTGCCGCTAGCTGCAACCAACAACCGGAGGGGGGCTTTTGTCAAGGTTTTTGTTTCTTTTACAAGTACAAGTTCCACAGGTCAATCGATTTTATATTTGAGGTTTTAGATTATTATGCTTATTATTCCGGCAGTTTCAGCCAATTTTCAATCAGCAATCTAAAATTAGATTGTGCCGTGTCCGTCCTTCCGTTGTCAGTTTTCGTTGCAGGCAAACAGTTGCCCGCGCCACGACTCCTGACAAATAACCAAATTATCACCTAATGCGTAATTTTTTGAATTTAGTGCCAAGTGCATCTCAGTATTTTTCCAGCCGTCGGGACGAAAAAGCCGCTCCTCTTCGTTGGCGTAGCCCCCGTAGGGGCGGGCTGCGCCAACGGGCGATCGTTTTTGGCTGTAACTGCGGGCAGTCGATCGCTCAAATGTTGTTATGTTTAACAGTGGTAAGTGCTGGCGTGCTGCATCAAGGTGCCGCAAGAGCGATCGGTGCGATCGGGGCGACTCCCCAAACGATCGCCCAAACCCCTGAAAATGCGCCCGCCCCACTCACAAAACTGCTAACAGAAATTGACGCAGCGGCCAACCGGCGCGATGTGAAAGCAGTCATGGCATTTTACAGCCCGAATTTCACTCATTCTGATGGCTTAAACACCCAAAGTATGGCAAAAGCCCTCACCCAACTCTGGGAGAGATATCCGAGTTTAAATTATCGCACCGATATCAAATCTTGGAAAACCGAAGGTAGCGCGATTCTTGCGGAAACCATAACTACAATTGCCGGCACTCAAAAAAAGGATGGCCGAGAATTAACTCTCAAAGCTACCATCCGTTCCCAGCAGCGCTTTGAAGGTGAAAAAATAGTTAATCAAGAGATTTTAGCCGAACAAACTCAGCTTAGTTCGGGCCAAAATCCTCCCACAATTCAAGTGAATTTGCCGGAGCAAGTTAAGGTGGGCCAAGAGTACCATTTTGATGCCATTGTTCGAGAGCCGATCGGCGATGATATTTTAATAGGGAGTGTTTTGGAGGAACCCATTACCGAAAAAACCTTTTTTAATCCCTCAGAAGTCGAGCTAGAGTTGCTAAATACCGGGGGAATTTTTAAAGTAGGTAAAGCTCCGGCTACGCCCGAAAATCGGTGGGTTTCAGCAGTTTTGATGCGACAAGGCGGAATTGCAACAGTTAGTGTGCGATTGCGGGTTGTCAAGTAATAAAATAGGTGTTATGGGTTATTTGGGTAATTTCTGTAGTGGCGGTTTAAGTAAAATCTCTAATACCAATGAGAGAACCAGCTAAACCTGCCTCTACAATAATTATGGTTAATTGACCAGACTTAATCTTATACCCACTAAAAACTACGTTTTTTCCTCTTCTTTCCTCTCTCTGCGCCCTCTGCGCCCTCTGCGGTTAATACATCTTCCTTATTATTAAAAATGATTTCTATCCAAAACCAAATTGTTTTCATTACAGGTGCGAGTAGCGGTATCGGAGCAGCCTGTGCCAAGATATTCGCCAAAGGTGGAGCCAAACTAATTTTAGCAGCCCGCCGTCTTGAAAAGCTCGCTCTACTAGCAAACGAACTTGTAGAAACAAAATCGATCGCGTCGGCGAACGAGATTTATTTGCTAGAATTGGACGTGCGCGATCGCCCGCAAGTTGAATCGGCGATAGCGGCGCTTCCCGATGCCTGGAAAAACATCGATATTCTGATTAACAATGCCGGATTGAGCCGCGGTTTAGACAAACTGCACGAAGGCAACTTTCAAGATTGGGAAGAAATGATTGATACCAATGTTAAAGGCTTGCTGTACATGACTCGCGCGATCGTGCCGGGAATGGTAAGCCGAGGACGCGGCCACGTAGTGAATATCGGGTCAATAGCAGGCCGCCAAGCTTATCCGAAAGGCAATGTTTATTGCGCTTCCAAAGCAGCAGTGAGAGCTATTTCTGAAGGGTTAAAACAAGACCTTTTGGGAACAGCAGTGCGGGTGACGGAAATAGAGCCTGGTTTGGTGGAAACAGAATTTAGTAATGTCCGGTTTCACGGCGATACAGAAAAAGCCAAAAATGTCTATCAAGGATTGACACCGCTGACTGCGGACGATGTAGCCGATGTCGTGTATTTTTGCGCGACGCGATCGCCCCACGTCAATATTAGCGAAGTCTTGCTAGTTCCGACAGACCAAGCTAGTGCAACTCTGGTTCACCGAAAAGAGTTGTGAGTTTTTAGTAATAAGTGTCCGGATTGGGCTCGAATTCTCAGGAAGCTTAATTGGTAGATGCACCCTGATTAATTAACTCCCGACCAATTTTGGCCGGGTTTTTTTTTCGATCGCACGCCCTCGCCACAAATTATCGCAAATTCTGCCAAAGTGTCCTGAAAGAGGTGCTGTGAGGCCGGAGACTAAATTAGTAGATGCACCCTGATTAATTAACTCCCGACCAATTTTGGCCGGGTTTTTTTTTCGATCGCACGCCCTCGCCACAAATTATCGCAAATTCTGCCAAAGTGTCCTGAAAGAGGTGCTGTGAGGCCGGAGACTAAATTAGTAGATGCACCCTGATTAATTAACTCCCGACCAATTTTGGTTTGGGGTTTTTTTTTGAGCGATCGCCCGCCCTCGCCAAAAATTATCGCAAATTCTGCCAAAGTGTCCTGAAAGAGGTGCTGTGAGACGGGAGATTAAATTAGTAGATGCACCCTGATTAATTAACTCCCGACCAATTTTGGTTCGGGGTTTTTTTTTGAGCGATCGCCCTCGCCAAAAATTCTCCTAAATTCTGCCAAAGTGTCCTGAAAGAGGTGCTGTGAGACGGGAGACTAAATTAGTAGATGCACCCTGATTAAATAACTCCCGACCAATTTTGGTTTGGGGTTTTTTTTGCGGTATTGACGGTGATGCTGAATAAAGTTTGAGGTTGTCCGGATTGCGCTGGAATTCTCAGGAAGCTTAATTGGTAGATGCACCCTGATTAATTAACTCCCCGCCAATTTTGGTTTGGGGTTTTTTTTTGCGGTATCGACGGTGATGCTGAATAAAGTTTGAGGTTGTCCGGATTGCGCTGGAATTCTCAGGAAGCTTAATTGGTAGATGCACCCTGATTAATTAACTCCCCGCCAATTTTGGTTTGGGGTTTTTTTTTGGCGATCGCACCCCAAACCACGAATTTCCCCAAATTTTCCCAAAATGTCCCGAACAGGTGCACCTCGAACCGGAGACTAAATTAGTAGATGCACCCTGATTAATTAACTCCCGACCAATTTTGGCCGGGTTTTTTTTGTCGTAAGCTGCTACGCATCTAAATTGAGTACAGAGACGGGCAAGATGCCCGTCCCACAATAATTGTAGAAAAATTGACTGTCAAATTAGATGCACAGCAGCTTATTACAGCCAAAATCGCTAATTATCAAAAATTTTCTCAAACTGTCCCGAACAGGTGCACCTCGAACCGGAGACTAAATTAGTAGATGCACCCTGATTAATTAACTCCCGACCAATTTTGGCCGGGTTTTTTTTGGGCGATCGCACCCCAAACCACAAATTTCCCCAAATTTTCCCAAACTGTCCCGAACAGGTGCACCTCGAACCGGAGACTAAATTAGTAGATGCACCCTGATTAATTAACTCCCGACCAATTTTGGCCGGGTTTTTTTTTGCCGATCGCAAGCTGAGCCACAAATTTCCGCAAAGTCTACCAAAGTGTCCTGAAAGAGGGGGTGTAAAGCCGGAGACTAAATTAGTAGATGCACCCTGATTAATTAACTCCCGACCAATTTTGGCCGGGTTTTTTTTTGCCGATCG